>DAOUXC010000102.1 GCA_030666795.1 Desulfobacteraceae bacterium | reverse complement strand
GGATGGACACTAATTTATCGAACGCACAGGCAATATAAACGCCCGTTTTTTCTTGTTCTGGTGATTAACCTTACCGAAATAGAGTAAAACAGTATAAGCGTGTATGGGGCACACAGTTTTACTGCATGTATATTCCTTGCCGTAAACAAATTCGGTTTCGGACCAATATGGCATATGCACGATCATATTTTCAAAAGGGTTCGGCTCAACTAACGCGGGACATTGTTTCTTAGTGTCTAACAGGGTTTTCCATTCCTTAACGGTAGGAAGCCGCCAGTCGTCATAGCCTCCGTGTCTGAATTTTTCGCATTTTTTCATGGCATCCGGCCACTTGGCGGCTGAAACAAAATCGAGTCTCCATCCGTTCTTTATCCACATCAAGCTTGTCAAAGTATCGGTAATCGTACCGTCCCGGTTGTCCAGGAACCGGTCCTTTTCAAGATCCGGAACAACTGTCTTAACCGCATCCTTTCCACTTGCCACAGCTTCTTTTAGCTGGTCTGCCGTCTTTTCAGGCCGTTTTGCTTCCCTGAATTCATGGACTCCACGGTAACTCACGGCCCCTTCTTCTTTCAATTTCTCCCAGACTTCAAGGGCCTCCGCTTTTGTTTTGTATTTGCCCAGGTAAACCCTGAAAAAATAACCCTTTCCCTGGACCTCGGCCCTTTTCCAGAAAACTATTTTGCCCTTATTCTTGAGGCCGTTAACGTACCTGTTTGCATTTGTGAGGTTCTTGAATGACTGCACATGAATACTGTAATATACTCGTTCCGCACAGTCCGCGTTACCGGCACCTGAAAATAGAATAGGCAAGAGAAAGAAAAGCCCTTTTATTGCAATCCATCTTGATGTTGATCTCCGTACTGACATAGTTCCTCCCACGTTAACACCAGCGAATAATCCACGCTTCTAGGATAGGGTTTAGGGAATCCTTATGCCAAAACCTAATGAACAATTATCCTGGTGGTAAGCAAGTCAGTTTTGGTTATTGGATATTGAGATTTTTACTTGTCGAAGCGAAGCGTAAATCCCTCTATCGGGGTCTTTGGCATGGTATTCGGAGTTTGGTGCTTGGAATTTGAGGTCTTAAAAAGTTGCTGATTGGAGTCTTGGACGTTTTCCTGCTGATCTGCCTTGCCAGCGCTCCATCACTCCAAATGGTATGCCGATTACTCAAAGCTTGATGGCATAGTGTATTGCCGTCGGAGAATCCGGGTCAACCTCACGACCGAGGCTGATAATTCCATTACCGAGCAATTGCGCTTCATCTCGCTTGAGGTTGAGCTTCTTTTTCCCCTGGATCACCACGTACGTGCCATTGGTACTCTGGTCAATTAACACGAATTTCCCCCGGCGGTATTCAATGCGAGCATGCGACCGGGAAACACGATTGTCATTCACCACAACTTCGTTGTGGCTCTGACGTCCCAATGAAACACTGGGGCTGTTTTCATCGACTTTAACCAGGTGATCATGAAATTGTATCTCCATGTGGGCTTTCAAGGTCATGGCATCTAAGGAGTCTTCTACCATAACGGTCACATCCTGCCGTTCCCATATCACCTCATAGATACTGATCTCTCCACTCTTTCCCTTGATCGTGGTTTTGTCGATACACCGAGCCGATGCTTGATGTTCCTGTGACAGCTCGTTTACTGTCTGTTCCGTTGTGATGATCTGTCGCTGTTTCGCGAACGCCACCATACGCGCGGCCACGTTTACGGCATCCCCGAAGACATCGTTCTCTTCCCTGACAACCGGCCCCCATTGGATTCCCACGTAAATATTCGGAGGCGGATAGCCCGGCCTGTCCGCCACAGGCATATCCTCGAGCGCCAGGTGCATTTCCATTCCCGCCTCAACCGCTTCATCGGCAGAAGGAAACGTGCACATTATCTCATCGCCAATCGTCTTGATTACCGTGCCATGATACCGAGCAGTCACGTCTGAAAAAAGAGAAAGGCAGGTGCCGATAAGGTTCTGGGCGATTTTATCACCCAGGGTTTCGTATAGGTTAGTGCTCTTGGCAATATCAGCGAATAGAATCGCAAGCGTATCAGTTTCTCGGGTCGCCATACTGTCTTTCCGTGAAAAAAAATCTTTCGGTTAATTATAATGTACGTTACTTTTTTAACTTGGTGAAGTTAAATTCTACAGACAACTACGCTGGTATTATCCTTGCCGCCTGCATCATTTGCGGCATCAACCAGTTGTCTCGCGATATCATTCACGTTATTTTCACCCTTCAATTTCTCCGCGATCTGATCATCCGTGACCATATCGGTAAGCCCGTCACTGCAAAGAAGGTATATGTCATTTTGCCGCCATTTATCCCATTCAATATCTGCAATCACCGCTGCATTGGGCCCGATGGCCCTTGTAATAACGTTCTTGCCCGGTTCCTGGCCGACCTTTCCGTTACTCTCCCATTCCTCATGTGCGGAGTGATCAACGGTAATACGCTTCAAAACAGAATCCCGCCATCTGTAAAGGCGGCTGTCCCCGACATGAAACCATAGTACGTATTCACCCTCAACCAGGACCAGTCCCACTACGGTTGTGCCCATATATCGCTCAAGACTCAGCTTCTGGTTGCGCTCGTACAGGGTGGAAGATGCCTTGTCGATAGCCTCGTCTACCAGAGAAAAAAGGCATGCTATTTCAGATGGGACACCATCCACGCCCGTAATATCCTGGAGTTCCTCGGCCATCAATTTCGGATCTAAGTATTCGGAAATGACCTTGATCGCTGTCTGGCTCGCCTCGGCGCCCCGTTCATGCCCCCCCATTCCATCACAAAGCAGCAAGAAATGTCCTGCCTTATCGAGCCATATTGAGTCTTCATTCTCGGTCCTAACATGGCCGGTATCCGAGACCCCACTTGCCACAAGACCGGAAGACTCCACCTTAATATTTACGTGTCCATCTGAATTCATTGGTCACTCACACAAAATATGGGTATTTTTAATACTATACACAAAATGATACCACATCGTCAACCGCTATTCGTACCATCTTGAGCCAAAGCTTCCTATGTAAAAATCATGCCCCGGCCTGCGGCCCGGGGGGAGAACGGGACTTTGGTTATCTCAGGAGGCGATTTGCTTTGTTGGAATTTCATTGACTTATTCAAATTCCGAATATCAGGAAAAATTCCAATAACCGAAATTCGAACTGATGACGGGGGACTATAACCGGAATACACCCATGCTGTCAAGTTATGAAATCGCTTTGCAATTTCATAACTTGACAGCATGGCACTGACATTCTATAAGCATATATTTAAGGATATTTTGGCCTTTGAACTCTGTCTGAAGTGATGGAATATGATGCTATTCAGTGACCAAATTTCCATTAGGACTTCACATCCATGATAACTCCGAGATCGATTACTACAACCCTCTGGGTTTTTTTAGTCCTTTTTTGCGCAGGTTTAGCTGCCAAAGGTCTGCTCGCTCTTTCAGAAAACAAGGGTTCAAATGCGGAGCACAATTATGCCCTCATTATCGGAATAAGCCGTTATGATAAGTGGACGAGTCTAAAGAGCCCTACGAAAGACGCCCGGGAAATCGCAAGGATTCTCACTGAAAAATATGATTTCAAAAAAGAAAAAATCACACTGCTCACGGACGAAACAAAAGAAAAACCTACCTTAGTAAACATCTTCTCCCTTTTTGATAAATACATGACCGAACTCACGGAACAAGACAATCTCCTTGTCTTTTTCTCCGGACAGAGCACTGAAGACGAAAAAGGAGAGACCTACTGGATACCGAAAGATGGAGCAAAAAAGGCCAAAAGGACATGGTTGAGACATTCGGAGCTCTGCAAGGATTTCTTTGCTTCCCCGCACTTCAAGGCAAAAAGCGTCTGTATCATATCAGACTCCATGTTCTCAGGTAAACTGGTCAAACCATCGGCCATTACACTCTCCCCCTTTGACCTGCGATATCCGGAAAAAATAAGAGAGAAGGCATTAAAAGGTTCCCGGGAGATCATTGCCTTTGGCGATCGCCACTGGCCCGGGAGCAAACGTACTGACGGCTTCGGACTTTTCACCTATTATTTGCGAGGGGCACTGTTAAATAATTGGCTGAAAGTTATTGATATTGAAAACCTTATTTTCACGGAAAAAGCCATATTTGAGACAAGCAAGATCGCTGGAACAAAGCTTTTGCGGGGCAGGCTCAGGAAGGCCCGCCTCGAAAAGGATGGCCAGTTTATTATTACGCGCGTCATATCCCCTCCGGTTGTCGACGTGGTGGAGACGAACGTGAGCCCGAAAAAGGGCTACCAGGGTGACAAATTCATTTTCCAGGCAAGGACAAGTGACTCCGCCTTTGAAGTATATTTTGAGATAGGAGGCCGGCAACACCTTATGGAAGGGTCCGGTACCCAGTGGAAAAAGGCCATCAAAATAGCCAGTTTGGGCACAACCCGGTTCAGGATAATCGCGAGAAACAGCGATGACATCGAGGGCAACCCAAAGGACATCCAGCTTACGACCATAAGAAGGGTGGCCAACCTGGTCAATATAAAAGACGCACGCGTAACCCCTAGGAGGGGTTGGGGTGGGAATGATTTTCGCTTCCGGGTCACCACGGACGGTCCCGCTCAAAAAGCCTCGTTGATTATGGGGGGAAAACGATTTGAGATGAAGGGTTCCGGTACAAAATGGAATCTGACGAAGAGGATTGAGGACGTAGGGACTCTCGATTTTTCCGTGATTGCAGCGAATGAGGATGGGGCCGAAGGCCGTTCAAAGGGCGGCATCCTTGTTGTAAAAGCGCCTTTAGTTGATATTGTCGAGATAAAGGCTGCGCCGGCCACGGGTTATGCCGGAGATGAATTTCTGATCACGGCAAGGGCAGACCGGCCTGCGAAGACCGTTTCACTCAAGATCGACGGTGTTACCTATCCCATGGAAGGTTCCGGGGTAGACTGGCGCTTCAAAAGAAGCATAAAAGGCATAGGAAAGAAAAAGTTTGCCGTCATTGCCAAAAATATTGAGGGTTCCGAGGGTCTTTCCAAGAGCGGGAATATTTTGACCCGGAAAAGACCCCTGGTCATCCCGAATGTTGCAGAAGTTTCTGTAAGCCCCAAAAGGCCTTACACCGATCAGGTTTTTGCCATCAAGGTCAAGACTACCGGACCCGCCGATGAGGTATTTGTGGAAATAGAGGGCAAGAAGCACGTCATGGAAGGTGCCGGTACCGAATGGAAATATCTTACCCAGCTCGCCAGTATCGGCACCAGCACATATAAGGTGGTGGCAAAAAATAGAGAGGGCAAACCTGGTCTTTCCAAGAGCGGAAGTATATTGACCCGCAAGAGGCCCTTGCCCATACCAAATGTTGCGGAAATTTCCGTGAACCCCAAAAGACCATACACCGAAGAAACTTTTTCCATCCGGGTGAAGACTACCGCGCCTGCCGACGAGGTGTACGTGGAGCTGAAAGGGAAGAAGCATCTCATGAAGGGTGAGGGCAATGAATGGAAGTACCTGACCCAGCTGGCCAGCATCGGTCCGACCAAATTCAGGGTCATAGCCAAAAACAAAGACGGCAAGCAGGGCCTTACAAAGGACGGCCTGGTCTCGATCGCGAAACGAATTGCGGAGGCCATCGATGTGGTAAGGGCGGATGTGGTCCCGAAAAAGGGATACCCCGGTCAGGAATACATGTTTGAAGCCACAACCGCAACTCCGGCCAAAAGCGTGGCACTTATTATTGAAGATAAACGCTATAATATGACAGGTTCCGGGACCAGTTGGTCCCTGAAAACGAAGGTTAAGGATCTGGGAACCATATCCTACGCCATGGTCGCCAGGAACGAAGATGGTATTGAGGGCGGTTCCAGGATAGGAACGCTCCTCATCAAAGCACGTTCAGTCAGAGTTGTAGAGGTGAAGGCATCGCCGGAAACGGGCTATGCCGGTGACGCATTCATGATAACCGTAAAAACGGACAACCCTGCAAGTGCCGTTTCCTTGGAGATGGACGGTGTAACGTATAAGATGAAAGGAGCAGGCCGGAAATGGGTCTTCAAACGAAAGATACAGGAGGTGGGTAAGAAAAAATTTACGGTCATAGCCAAAAACCTCGAAGGCCTGGAAGGCCTTTCAAAAAGCGCAGACATCCTGACCAAAAAGAGACTGCTGACCATACCGGACGTGGCATCAATTGATGTCAATGTTGTGAGCCCCGGCAAGGGATATACGGGAGACAGTTATCTGGTCAAGGCGGCTACAAATGAGCCCGCCGACGAGGTATACATCGAGATCGAGGGCAAGAAGTTCGCCATGAAGGGCGCGGGCACCAAATGGGAATACACGGCTAAGATAGACAAGTTAGGCGCCAACAAATATACGGTGGCCGCCTTGAACAGAGAGGGCAAACAGGGGCTCGCAAAAAGCGGGAAGATATTGACCAAAAAGAGGCCACAGGCCATTCCGGATGTGGTCTTGGTTGACGTGAGCGTGGTGAGTCCGGGCGAAGGATACGTGGGAGACAATTATCTGATCAAGGTAAATACGGCCGAGCCGGCGGAAAGGGTAACTGTAGATATTGAAGGGGAAAAATTCTCCATGGAAGGGGCCGGAACCGAATGGAAATACCTGACCCAGCTAAACAAGTTGGGGGTCAGCAAATATACGGTGGTGGCCGTGAACAAGGAGGGAAAGCAGGGCCTCGCAAAGCAGGGTGAGATAAAAACGGCAATGAGACCCACGGCCCTGATTAATGTGGCAAAGGCGGAAGTGACCCCGGCCAAAGGATACGCAGGGAAAGAATTCACATTTACGGCCAGTACGGACAGCCCTGCCAAAGGCGTATCCCTTGTAATCGGAAAAGATCGTTATGACATGACCGGCTCCGGCACCGAATGGACCCTTAAGAAAAAAATAGAAAAGCCGGGGGACCTGGTATTTTACATGGTTGCCAAAAATAAGGATGGGGTGGAAGGTGGTTCAAAAACCGCTGAACTTACCGTGGCCGAGCTCAAAAAACGTTATTCGCGGAATAAAGACGGAACCATAACAGATGTCATAACCGCAGAAGTCAAAAAAAGATTTACAGATAACGGTGACGGGACAGTAACAGACCTTTATAGCAACCTCATGTGGCTGAAATCACCCAAACAGGTTGCCCTCAAATATGAAGATGCCGTAGAATACTGCGAAAATCTGAAATTCAGGGGCCATGAGGGATGGAGGCTTCCCACGGTCCAGGAATGGAAGGCCATCATGGATAAAACACGAAAAAACCCTTCCCTTCCACCCGGGCATCCTTTTGTCAATATTCCTACGCAGACCGGGTACTGGTCAAAGACAAAACATAAATTCGGTCCTTTATACGTCTGGCAGGTCACCCTGTGGTACGGCAAAGCAGGGCATTTGAGTAAAAAGAAATATGGTAATGTGTGGCCCGTCAGGTATGCGGAAGTACAGAAATAAAGAGGGTTTTTAATGGAATTCCTGACCATTGGAAGCGCGACCCATGTGGGCATGAAAAAGCAGGAAAACCAGGACTATTGCGCCTGGTATTCACCCGAGGACGGCAGCAGAAAAGGAATACTGCTGGCCTTAGCCGACGGCATGGGGGGTCGATACGGGGGGTCTACGGCCTCAAAAATTGCTGTTGATGTTCTCATCGAAACATATTATAAGGATATATCTCACAGTATATCCGAATCATTGGAAAAGGCATTTCAGAAGGCCAATGAACAAGTTATTGCCAGGGGCCGTAGGGATATAAATTTAGCGGGAATGGCCTCGACCCTTACCGCTGTCGTGTTGAAACCGGACAAGATGCATTATGCCCATGTAGGGGACAGCAGGGGTTATATCATCTATAAAAACGAAATTAAGCAATTCACTGCAGATCATTCATTTGTGGCGGAACTGGTAAAGGCCGGACAGATCACTGAGGAAGAGGCTGAGACACACCCCGAACGGAACATTATTACCAGGGCAATCGGTCTTGAATCTGAATTAAGAGTGGACGCGCCCCCTGATGCGCAAACAATAAAGAAGAATCAGTATATACTATTGTGTTGTGACGGTCTTCACGGCGTTGTTTCAAACGAAGGAATTATGAGCGCCGTGTATGAATATAAGGAACCGAAATTGATATGCGAGAAACTGGTGGAAAGTGCAAACGAGCATGGCGGACCCGATAATATCACTGTAATGATAGCAAGGGTGGACAGAATCGGTTTGATGAGCAGGATCATGAATTTCGTGAGGTAATCGTTTTTCATGGAACAAAAGATCGGCGACTATGAAATTGTAAAATCACTGGGAAGAGGCGGGTTTGGAAGTGTCTGGAAGGCAACTTCAAGCACGGGTAATATCGTTGCCTTGAAAATTCTTAATCCCCAGGTGCTGGACAATGCCAGGGTGGTTAAGAAATTCTTTCATGAGGCAATGATCTTAGCCAAACTGGATCATCCGAACATATGCAAACTACTGGAGTTTTTCCCTGACGGGAACAATTACGCCATTGTCATGGAACATATTGAAGGCGTTGAGTTGAAAAAACTCCTGAAGGATCAGGACGGCCAGCTACCTTTTGACCAGGCGAACAAAATCGCCAAGCAGTCGCTTGCGGCCTTTCAATATGCCCATGAAAACGGAATATTGCACAGGGATATCAAGCCCGGCAATATTATGATTGATAAAAACGGCAACAGTAAGATCATGGACTTCGGCATCGCAAAAATCTCCACCACCGCGAGCCATGATACTGCGGCAAAAATGCTTTCGGTCCATTATGTGCCCCCCGAAAGATTTGATCCCAAGAAGGAGATTGATGCACGGTCGGACATCTACTCCCTTGCCCTCGTATTTTACGAAATTTTCGCCGGAAGAAGGGCATTTATGGTGGAGGAGACGTCCCAGATCATGTTCTGCCACCTGAACGAGATACCTGATCCGCCTGAAAAATATCGGCCGGACATGCCTCATGAAATCAGCCAGGCCATTTCAAAGGCACTTGAAAAGGATCCCGATGACAGGTTCAAGGATTTCAAAGAATTCAGTGCGGCAATGGGTGGTGCCATGCCGATACCGGATGACGCCACCCAGGCGGTTGATGTTGAAACCTTAAAGCCCGAGCCTGTAAGTGAAGTAGATATCGGGAAAAAGACGAAGGAGAAAAGCCCCGTATTGATGATTGCTTCCATCGCGGTTGTTGTCATTGCCCTGCTTGTGGGGGGTTATTTTGCCTATAATATCTATTTCGTCCCAGAGCCGGAACCCGGACAGGGACCGAAAATCACTGTCACGGAAACCGAACCGGGCAAACCTGCCGAACTACCGTATGGAAAAGACAAAAGCATCATGATAGTTATCCCCGAAGGGGAATTTGAAATGGGTTCGGAGAAATATTCTGCTGAAAAACCCGTGCAAAAAATCTACATGGATAATTACTACATTGACAAGTTTCTGGTTACAAATGCACAATTCCAGAAATTCGTTGAGGAAACAAAATATATCACGGACGCTGAAAAGGCGGGCGGGGGAATGGTACGGATCGGCAGACGCTGGAAAAAAATTAAGGGGGCAACCTGGAAAATGCCCGACGGGCTCACACCGGTCGAGGGCCTGGAAAACAATCCCGTGAGCCAGGTCTCCTACAATGACGCGTCAGCATATTGCAAGTGGGCCGAAAAAGACCTTCCCACAGAGGCCCAATGGGAAAAGGCCGCCAGGGGAAATGACGGTAGAGTCTATCCCTGGGGCAATCATGACCCGGATGACACAGTGGCCAACTTTGACAATCTCATTGGCACCACCACACCCGTTCAAGACTATGAAAAAGGAAAAAGTCCTTATGGCGTGCATGATGCGGCGGGAAATGTTTATCAATGGTGTAAGGACTGGTATGGAACGGGGCAAAGGGCTGAAAAAAATCCCTCCGGCCCGGCCTCCGGCAAGGAACATGTTGTAAAAGGCGGCTCCTTTATTGAGGGCACGGAAAGTCTGCGGTCCTCCAACAGGGACAGGTACAAACCCGATTACAGCAGCTATCTGTTCGGTTTCCGCTGCGCGTGTGAAAAGTAAAAAGCTCGGCCAAAAAGACCAGCCTTTGGTTACCCCAGAGGGGATTTGCTTTGTTTGTTGGAGTTTTATTGACTTATTGAAATTACAAATATCAAATCCCAAATATCAAGTAAATTCCAATGACCAAAATTCGAAAATCCAAACAATGTCTTGGTCTGGAAGTTT
>DAOUXC010000114.1 GCA_030666795.1 Desulfobacteraceae bacterium | reverse complement strand
ATGCTCTCAACCGTCTTCTCCCTGCGCATCCCCTTCGAGTCAGTGTAGGATATCATATCCCGGATCTTATTTTCCCGGCGGTAAGGATAGGCCATGACACGGTGGGTATCGAGAATGCCGGGCAGGAGGTGCTTGCCGAAATCGGACCGGTCGTCCTTCTGGAGCAAGTCAATCAGGGCCCCTGCCTTAAATATATATATGCCCATAGAGGCCAGGACATGGCCGCTGTCTCCCGGAATTGTCTTGGGATTTTTGGGTTTTTCCTGAAAGCCCTTGACCCGGAATCGCTTGTCCACCTCCAAAATACCGTACTGCCGTGCCATGTCTTTTCCCTGTTCGATGACCGCGATGGTCACGTCCGCCTTATGGGCTTCGTGGTATGCCTTAAAAAGGGAATAGTCCATCTTGTAAACATGGTCACCTGAAAGGGTGAGAACATTCTCGGGAGATTCTTCTTCGATCAGATAGAGATTCTGACGTATGGAGTCTGCCGTGCCCTGATACCATTTTTCCCCGGCCATCATCTGGGGCGGCGCTATCTTCAAATAATGACCTAAATCGGCGCTGAAGATGTTCCACCCCCCTTCAAGATGCTGCATCAGGGTCTGGGATTTGTACTGGGGCAGAACAATGATCTTGTATATTTCGGAGTTGATACAGTTGGACAGGGCAAGATCAATAAGAAGGTAAATACCCCCAAATGGAATAGCAGGCTTAGACCGGTCCCTTGTCAGGGGCATCAACCGTTCGCCCTTTCCACCGGCCATGACTACCGCGAGGGTTCTCTTCATGTCGCTTTATCTCCTGATATTGATAACCCCGTAAAAAATCGCCTCGCGCCTTTTTACTCGGCGGAGGAGGCCTATCCCTCCCCAGACCGGGGCTCACCCGCCCTCGCCCCAATGATGGATTTTTTACGAATTCATCATTATCAACATGGTGTTGAAAAAATACTTTTTGGCTTAAATTATTAGCACTTATACGTTGAAATTTCAATCCTAAAATTAAAACATAAATGTAGAATTGTGTCTCAGCTTTTGTATGGATTGCCTCTTCCATCTTTTTTGTTTTTTCATAATTTCGAATCGAATCTGTTGTGGAAGCATGTCAATTTGACGGTTCACAGCCTGTTAAGGTATAATTATAAAATTATGCGGTAATAGCTCAATAAGTAGCGACGTTAGTCCATAATGGAGGGGCATGCGGAGGAATTTCCAATGGCCAAGAAACCAACTTATGAAGAATTGAAGCAGAGGCTCAGGGAGTTAGAGAAAGAAGCCGTCGGGCGAAAACGGGCCGAGGAAGATTTACGTGAGAGCGAGGAACACTACAGAACGGCCATTAAACACTCCAGTGACGGCATCGCTATTGTCAGGGAAGACACTTACCTGTATGCAAACAAAAGATTTGTGGAGATCTTTGACTATGATTGCCCCGAAGAGATAGTAGGGAGGTCTATATCCATGACGATCCACCCTGAAGACCACGAGCGTGTAACCGAATTCAACCGTCTGAGGCAGCAGGGTAAACCCGCGCCGTCCATGTATGAATGCAAGGGTATTCAAAGGAATGGGAAGGCCATCTACCTTGAGGTATCAGCAACCAAATCTATTTATCGTGGAGAGCCGGTCTCACTGGTTTATTTTAGAGACATAACTGATCGCAAACAGAGAGAAAAAGCCCTAAAAGAAAATGAAGAGCAGTATCGTAGTCTTTTTGAAAACGCGCCATTGGGCCTTGGTATCGGTGATGAATACGGCAATATAATTGACTTTAATGACGCCATGCTTAGTCCCGGAGGCTATACACGGGAAGATATAGCTGAAATAAAGAATATGTCCCAATTCTTTTATGTTCCGGATGAACGGAACAGGATATTTGCTATGGCCCGACGCCAGGGTTTTGCTGACCAGGCAGAGGTTCTTTTAAAGCGCAAGGACGGTACGCCCTATGATGCTCTCCTCACTCTGAGACTAATACAGATTAAGGGTAATCCTTGCTGGCAGGCGATGATTCAGGACATCACGGAACGAAAGCGGGCCGAAGATGCGCTCCGCGAGAGCGAAGCACAGAAGAGTGCAATCCTTGACGCCTCTGATGACAGGATTCGTTATGTTGATAAGGACATGAAAATTATCTGGGGAAATAAGACAACGGCCTTAGTTCACGGCATGACCCTGGAAGAATTGGCAGGCAAGACGTGTTATGAGGCGTTTGTAGGCAGGGATACCCCTTGTGACGGATGCGCGACCGTTAAGGCCCGGGAAACGGGTAGGATTGAAAGTGCCGAGATATATCAACCTGAGTTAAAGGGGATAAAAGGGGGTACTTACTGGAATGCCTACTGCGTACCACTCAAGAATGAAGAGGGGGACATTGAGGGCTTTATCCAAATTGGTAGGGATATTACAGTCCGGAAGCTGGCTGAAGAACGTATTCATATCCTCAGCCAGGAACTCTTAAAGGCCCAGGAGAATAGACGTCAAAGGATCTCACAATATCTGCACGACCATGTGGCGCAAGACCTTTCCACCCTGAAAATAGGATGTGAAACCCTTTTTGATGATGATCCCGATGCGCCACCTGAGAAAAAGAAAAGGGTGTCGGAATTGTCCGAAATAATCCAGGGGACGATCTCTGCCATTCGAGGACTTGCATATGATTTACGCCCACCGGGTCTGGATCAACTCGGTCTTATTCAGTCTGTTTTTCAGTATTGCGAGGATCTTTCAGAAAATACCGGTTTGATCGTTGACTTCAAGGCCGCGGGGATGGATGGTCTAAGAGTTGATCCCGATATTGAGATCAACCTGTACCGCCTGGTTCAAGAGAGCCTCAACAACATCAAAAAACATGCTGAAGCTGATCATGTGATTGTGAGACTGGTTGCATCCTTCCCGAATATTATCCTACGTATTGAAGACGATGGCAAAGGTTTCGACGTAGAAGGGCGTCTGCTCAAGGCGTCTAAAGAAAAACGGATGGGATTAGGGAGCATGGACGAGAGGGTCCGTTTGCTTAACGGAAGTTTAAGGATCCAATCACGCCTGATGGAGGGGACGAAAATAGCTATAGAGATTCCCTTTAAGGAGAAAAAAAGTGGCTAAGAAAAAATCCATCTTGATCATTGACGACCACCCCCTTTTCAGGGAGGGTCTTAAGGCCATTATCGGACGCGACGCCCATTTTGATGTGGTCGGAGAGGCGGGAAACGGGAGAGAAGGTCTTCGGATTGCAAAAAGGCTGGAACCGGATCTGGTTTTGGTGGACATCTCCCTGCCGGATCAGAGCGGCATTCAATTGACCCGGGAAATAAGGACCCTCTTGGCGGACACACGTGTCCTGATCGTCAGCATGCACTCCAAAATCGATTATATTGCAGAGGCATTTCAGGCGGGGGCCACCGGATATGTAATCAAGGAATCAGCCTCTGAAAGGCTTATCAAGGGGCTTGAGTATGTCTCAAGAGGCGATTATTTTTTAGACAGTTCCGTGTCCCAGCAGGTGGTAAAAAGGCTCATGGATTCCCCGACAAAGGATGAAAAAATCACGGACGTCGCGTATGGCAATCTGACTCCCAGGGAGCAGGAGGTCATGCGCCTTTTAGCCGAAGGACTTTCAAGGAAAGAGATCGGTGAAAAGCTTTTTATAAGCCCCAAGACAGTTGAAAACCACCGCACCAATATCATGAACAAACTTGACCTTCACAATACCATCGAATTGATTCGCTATGCCGCAAGGCTCGGTCTTATTGATGTAGATCTCTGGAAAGAGTAGACAGCCGGGCGCCAAGCTCTTTCCACCCCTGATTCAGGATAAATTCCCGTCCTTTTTAGGTCTTTTCCCCATAAAATTGAAGTGTTTCCTCTATGGACAACGGGGATAAAATAATTGATAGTTTCATAAAACCCGCTAAAAAATTTGTGCGGGGATCTGAAATATCATGGTCTCTTCTACGTCCTGAGAAAAAGATTGCAGCAGCGGAGGATTTCCCAATGAGGATACGGCAGAACATTTTAAAAGGTTCCAAAAAATACAGAGCATCAGAACCGATTAATGAGAAATCTGTCCCTGCCGGGGGTGGAAACGCAAAGAATAATTTCTTGGATGTTACGGCCTTGATAAGAAGTATTCAACGTGCCGAGGGCAACCCCGAGTGTTTTTTGAAGGGGGCTAAAGATTGCAGCCAACTTGAATGCGCCTGGCGCCTGTATTGTCTTGGAAGAGACAAAACATCCGGGAAAAGAGAGCCCTAATTAAAAAAATAACGATAACGAATCAATAATGGCAAACGCTCAAAATCGGAGGGTGACATGAATAGAATACTTATCGTTGACGATGAAAAGTCTATCCAGTTACTTTTCGCCGACGAACTCACTGAGGAAGGTTACGAGGTTATCACAACGGGTGATGGGTCAGGACTTATGGGACTGATTGAGAAAAAAAGGCCTGATCTGGTCGTATTGGATATAAAATTGGGCGAAAATGACGGTCTTGATCTTCTCCAGGAGATTCGGAATACCTACTATGATTTGCCGGTTGTCATGTGTACGGCCTATCCTGATTTCAAATACGACTTGAAGTCGATTGCCGCAGACTACTATGTGCTCAAGAGTTCAGACCTGAGAGAATTGAAGAGGAAAATCAAGATGGCCTTTGAGAGCGGTGAGCCTTTCCGGTCAACAACAATGTTCAATCATCCATATCAAGGAACTGAGCCTTTACAAAATACACTTTGAGGCATTTTCGCATATATGGAACAGGGTATATCGTCAGGTAATCTCAAAAAAGGAGATTGCGTAATGGCAGCCAATTTCAGGATTTCCGTTCATCGAAGCAGTGATAGTCTTCACCTTAAGCTAATGGGCGATTTTGATGGTTCCTCGGCATGTGAACTGATCAATGTTGTAAAGAAAAGTGCCAATGGTAATTGCAGGGTGTTTATCCATACCAATTGTCTGAAAAGTATTCATCCATTCGACGGTGTTACGTTTCGGCAAAACCTGAGCGAGATGAAGCGTCGTTCATTCCACATACTGTTTACGGGCGAACATGCAAGCGAGATAGCGCCCGAAAAAAATTCATGCCTTTAAAGGTTTCTATTGATGGTTATGGATCTAAAAGCAGACAGAACCAGCAATATTTGCGATACCCTGTTCGGGAGGCTTTCCGCACGGGGTCTGATGTCCGTTGAAATTCTCAGGCTCATCAAAGATGTGTTAAACATCGTCGGCGATGGCGGGAATTTCACAGTGGCTTCTATAAATAAGGAGTTGGAACGCTTAGGGTGGAGGGAACGGATCATGGACGAAACCTCCTTTGAACTCATCACTTTCATTCTCGAAAATGAATATGACTACGAAGTGAAGAGGATTTTACTGCATTAAGAATTATAAGGGTTCTGTCAAAGTGTTCTTTGTGTTCTGAAGATTCTTTAGAAAATATTCGGAAAGGAGGACATCATGAAAAAGGAAATCATGAATTACGAAACCCTTTTAAAAGTGACGCACGGCATTGTCTTGTCCAGGGACCCTGAAGAAGTAGCCTTGCTTATTGTGGAGGCCGTGAAAAACGCCCTAAAGGTAAAAGGTTGCGCCCTGCTTCTGTTCAATCGCAAAATCCATGAACTGGAGGTCGCCGCATCAATGGGGCTGAGTGACGAGTATCTGAATAAGGGCCCTCTCAGCGCCATGCGTTCCATTGCCAGATCTTTAAAGGATGGTCCTGTCGCAATCTGGGACGTTACGGATGATGCCCGAATCCAGTACCCGGATGCGGCGAAGAAAGAAGGTATTTCCTCAGTCCTTTCTGTGCCGATAGCTGTACGGGAAAAGCCAATTGGGGCATTAAGAGTTTACTCGGCTGAGCCCTGGGAAGCCACGCTGGAAGACGTTAATTTTGTTCAGGCCATGGCCCAGATAGCAGGAATGGCTCTGGAAATGTCTCGCCTCTACAAAGGGCTGAAGGATAGTATCGAGATATTAAAGGCAAAGCGGGACCCAAAGAGCTTGAGAACCAGGGGATGGACACCTTATGAGGGCGTTCCTAAGAGTATGGGGAAAGTCAGCCCCATTTCCCAGGCAATTTCATAGGATCTTTTGACCTTACTCCTGCTGACAGAAGCAAAAATTGAAAAAAAGCGAAATGTGGGGAAATAATGAAGACCAGGAAGCGTTCTATTGAGCAGATCGTCGGGGAGCAGGTGCAAAGATGGGGAATGAATGCATCCTGTCTTCTTTTGTAATTGCCGGATCCGGTCAAGGATTTTTGCTGTACCGGACTTTAGGGGGAGCTTCGCCATAGGGATATAAGCCATAGGGATGAGATCATGCCTGAAACAACAACCATCACGCTTCCCAAGACAATGCCTGTCACCGAGCGGATTCCGGGGGTGAGCAGACAGATCTCAAAATGGCTCGAATCTCTTGAAAAACCGTTCAATATTGAAAAAGACGCATTACACCTGGCAAAATGTGAACGAAACGTCAAGAATTTCAAATATTACTACGTGTTAGACCGTGACATAAAAATCTCCAGAAAAGCCTAAAAGCCGTTGGCATTCTGCAAATTCTCAATTTTTTTGTGCCGTGCTTTTCTTCCTTTCCTGGTTTTCCATGATCCATCATTGTTGCAAATACGATCCCCCTTCCAACCAAAAGGGTAGTCTCTGATCATTAATGATAATCATGCGTCCCCAAAACTACCTTAATCCCCGTATTGGTTTCAAGAATTTGCGCGAATTCTTCGGCCGTACCATAGGGACAGCCGGGCTTTGGATTCACAAGACATGAACTCAGGTGAATCACATCCGGTTTTGTCTCGGACAATCTCATTGCCATTCCTATGTTAGGGACGATGGTCCTGCCCGGACACTCGCATTTAACAAAGGCCACAACCTGGGAAGGCTCTTCAAACTTACCATCCCCAAGGGCGGCAGCCTTTAGGCATCGCCACTCACCCGGGCACCCATATCCACTGTCCATGTACGCACCACAACCAACAACTGCAACTTTTTTCATTCTACTTTCCTCCCTTGTTTCATCTTGTCAGTAAATTGAGTTTTCCTATACTCCATTGTGAGAGAGAAAAAAAGACTTATTATGATTATGCGCCGTCATAAATTATAATTTGGAACCCTGACAGTCTTGACAGATTCTAAAAATATATATAGTTTTGCAGAACAATGCTAAATATTTCAATCATAGTTTTAGCGGCAATACTGCTGCCGTTGCTTCTTTATTTTGAAAACAAGGAAAATCGTAAGGGAATGGTGCCGCTCAAGACCGCGCTATCCCTCCTGTTTATCCTTACGGCCCTGGTTCAAGCACACCCGATTTTAAGGTATTATCTTTTTATATTGTTTGGCCTGATATTCTGCTTATGCGGTGACGTTTTCCTGGCCCTACCCCAAAAAAAATCGTTCCTTTTTGGGCTGATTTCTTTCTTGTTGGGCCACATTTTTTATATAATAGGGTTTTTCTATATTGCCCAGGAAAGCCCCTGGACCTGGTTGGGATCGGTCATCTTCCTCGTCATCAGCGGCTGGGTTTATATTCGCCTCAGGCCGAATCTGGGATCAATGAAAGTACCGGTTCTGGTTTACGTAATGGCTATAACCGTTATGATTTCAGGGGCCTGGTCGGTTCTCGGCGATTTCTATCTGACTGGATTGGGACAGATAATGATTTTTGTGGGAGCAGTATGTTTTTACGTTTCCGATGTGTTCGTTGCCCGGGACCGTTTTTTGAAGAAGAAATTCATCAACCGACTCATCGGTCTGCCCTTGTATTACACCGGACAATTTCTCCTGGCTTTTTCCGTAGGTTTTTTAGATTAGTGTCCATCCGGAAACAATCAATTCCCGGATGGAGCTTTCAGCGGTCAGCAATCAGCCAACAACTTATTTTTAATGTCCTTTGCTGAAAGCCGAAAGCTGACGGCTGATAGTGCGAGTCCAAAAACGTTGATTTTCGGATGAGCACAGGTTAGCGGTAGGGGACTTGGGAGTGAATAGCGCCGACTGCTGCCTGCCCTGTTGAATGAGAAGCATCTTCAACCGGGGTGCCGACCATTTGGCCATTATCATGAGAATAAAACCCTGTTTGTTTTGCGCAAATGGGAATAAACCCCAGCGTCAATGTCATTAACGTAAGAGATTGATGTTAGGGTGAACTCATAAAAGAGTTTATGGGGATAGTGATGAAAAAAGAAAAATTGACAGAAAAAATCCTGATCCTTGTTTTTCTGTGTATCCCCCTTTTAACATCATGCGCCGGAGAGGATTCACTGGACCGGATAAAAAAATCAGGGGAGATCATCGTCCTGACACAGAACAATGCCCACTGCAGCTATACCTACAGGGAAAACCCCATGGGATTTGAATACGATCTGGCAAAAGAATTCAGCCGATACCTCGGTGTAAAACTCAAGGTACTTACACCCCCATGGGAAGGACTCCTAGAAGCGCTCAAAAATGGAAAGGGCGATTTTATAGCCGCAAGTATGACTATAACTCCATCACGCCAGAAAGAGGTTGAATTTTCTGATGGGTATCTTCGCATTCAACAGAAGGTGATTGTCCACACGAATCATCCCCGTATCAAAAAGCTTGAAAACCTGAAGGACAAGACTATTCATGTACGCCGGGGCACGTCCTATGCGGAGAGGCTGGCCGAGCTTAAGGCTGACGGGCTGGACATCAACATAAAGCTATATGACGATATCCCCACTGAAGAATTCATGAGGATGGTGGCGAATAAGGAGATAGAGGTGACTATCGGAGATTCCAATATCGCCCTCTTGAATCGCCGTTATTTCCCTGACGTAAAAATATCACTACCCATTGAAGAGCCCCAATTATTAGGGTGGGCCATAAAAAAAGAGGAAAAAAGGCTCCTTAAGAAAATAAACGAATTTTTTAAAAAGATAAAGAAAGACGGTACCTTCGCAAAGATATACGAAAAATATTATGCCAATGTGGAGATTTTTGATTACCTTGACCTCAAAAAATATCACAAAAGGCTTGATACCCGGCTTCCCAAATATGAGAACATCATAAAAAAGGCCGCCGAAAAACATGGTTTTGATTGGAGACTTATTGCCGCCGTAATCTATCAGGAGTCCCATCTTGACCCAAAGGCCCGGAGTTTTACGGGCGTGGAGGGGATCATGCAGCTTACCCGGGATACGGCCCGGGAGATGGGGATCAAGGACCGCAATGACCCGAAACAAAGCATTATGGGAGGAGTCAAATACCTTGACATCCTTTATGAAAAATACAATGAAGCAATGGACCCGGACAGGCTGCTGATTGCCCTTGCCAGTTACAATGTAGGACGAGGGCATGTCCTGGACGCCCAGGGGATCGCAAGGGAAAGGAAGCTCAATCCCAATAGCTGGGCGGCATTAGAGGAGATCCTGCCCTTGCTCCGATATCCCAAATACTACAAAAAGACCAGATATGGTTACTGCCGGGGTACGGAACCGGTTCGCTATATAAACAGGATATTGACCTATTACGACATCCTGAAGCGAGAGGGAATCAGTTAGTGCTCATCCACAAACTAACGTTTTTGGATTCGAGCTATCAGCCATCAGCTTTCGGCTT
>DAOUXC010000011.1 GCA_030666795.1 Desulfobacteraceae bacterium | reverse complement strand
GGGGAGGGCTACCCCTCCCCCGCCATTTGAAGTGAATTCAAATGGTTCCACCCCTACCACAGGCCGGAGTTTAACCGCCCTCGGCCTGTTGACGGACTTTTTACGAGTCCATCAATTTTGGTGGATTTGGCGTTAGTATGACATTAAAGGAGAAGAAGACAATGCTTAAACATTACTTATATAATACGTATATTATATAAGTAATGTATGGTTGAATTAAGAGTTTTTGACTGATCGCTGAAGACTGAATGCTTAAGGCTTCATAATCACCCGGAAGCAGGTCAAAACGAATACCATTGGTCCTGCTACCGTCAAAAAAATTTACAGGGCAGTGATTAGGCAAAAAACACTAATACTTGCAGCAGACAACCGACATTTTTTTGCCCTTTGATTTAGGAGGGTCAAGTGATTTGGCAAATTGGAGTCGACTAACTTTGCGATATCTCAATGGCGCGACAGAGTTTTTTCCCTTCTTCGTATGCCTCTTCCAGATACTCCGGATGTTTCAACACATCTCCTTCAAAATCGAGACCGCGGTGTAAAAGAGCTTTCCAGAGTTCCGTGTCGAGAACATCAAAAAAATACTTGATTGTAAGAAGGGCTCCATCAAAGAGTTTTTTTCCCTTTGTGGCACCGACCGATATAAAGAGACCTTTCCTTTTTGGTTCCCACCCGCCATAAGGGACCTTGTCAATCCAGTATTTTTTAACCCACATGGATTGACAGCGGTCTATAAGAATCTTTGTATGGGCACTAACCGCATAGAAAAAAATGGGGGAGGCCAGAATGATGCCCTGGCAAGCCTGCAGTTGATCCAGAACTCGGTGAAAATCATCCTCTATGACGCATCGCCCGGTCTCCTTGCAACCGTAAATCTCAAGACAGGGAGATATCTTTAAATCTCTAAGAACAATCTCTTCAACCTCGGCACCGGCCTCCCTTGCTCCCTGAACCGCTTTCTTAATAAGCAAAGAAGTGTTGCCCTTACGGCGTGGACTCCCATACACGGCAACTATCTTAATCATATTAGACTCCCAGACTTATCCAAAATTAATTTTTGATACCCAAGCAGGGGACGGGGCGTTTTATTCGGCTTTTAAATTTGATCCTCAGGCCAATAAAAATCCCGCTGTGAAATATTCAGAGCTATATGGCTCTTTCTCTGAACTTTGGGCATAAAATTACAAAATCCAAGCACCAAATAACAAATAAATCTCAAATTCCAATATTTGAAACGCGGCTCAAGCGACTGAGCTCCGCAAGACCAATAACTTCCGGAACAAGACATCGTTTGAATTTTAGAATTTTGGTCATTGGAAATTATTTGATCATTGGAATTTGATATTTGGAATTTCAATAAACAAATAGAACTCCGACGAGGCAAATTCCCTCTGAAATTAACCAACGCCTGTTCCCCGAGCCATGCTTATTATTATGTCAAGCGGTCTATTTCCGCTTTCCTCAAGACTATTCTCGCCTTTGCAAGCCGCGCATAATAATCTTTGATCTTCTTTGTCTGTCCCCGCACCACGGCCTTGAGCAGATCACCCTCCAGCTCAGCCACATCCAAAAGCCTGTAATAGTCCAGCGATTCCTTGAAATGGGCGAGTACTATAAGACCGGTGAGAAGAGGATGGTTATTGGTCACATTGGCATCCTTGAACTGCAACCCGTGTTCCAGCTCAACCTCCAGGCCTGCCTGGAAATCTTTGGGTTCGATCTTCATCTTGCCCTTGTTTACCTGGGCAAGGATTATCTTTGCCTCTTTCAAGGATACTTTCGGCTCTTTGGTTTTGGTCCAGTCGCTGATCTTAAGTTCCCTGCAAACCCTTTTGACTTCATCTACGGTCACATACTTTGGAATTTTCATGCCTTTCTCCTCCTTTTATAAAATTGGCTTTTCACAAGAATCTATGGGTAATAAATTGTGTTTAAAGGGAAAGGGTTATGAGGTCTTTTCCGAGTGACTGTCGGGAGGCCTTCGTCATTTCAATGGGTTACGGAATGGGGGACCCCCTGGCCCCGAGCCGAAGGCGAGGGGAACAGGGAGGGGGGAGGCATCACCCGTCCGTAACCCTTTGAAATGACCAGGCCGTGAGACCCGGAATCGAGGAAAAGACTTCATAACCCGCTCACAGGGTATTACTGCCGGTATAATCTTAATAGTACGCCCATAAACAATTGTGATTTCAATCTGTTCCCAACTTTTTTATTGAATATTGACCAAAAGATTTTAATGAGGATCCCATTTTCTTCTAACCAATTTATATTGGGAAACTCTCCGACAACTCAGCAAAACTGTTATTTCGAGTCCCCGGCCATGGGACTGTAGCTCGAAATGACATGAAAATGTATTCTCGGACAGCCTCCTAAACCCGACACACAACAACACTGGTATTATCGATGCCTCCGGCGTCAAGGGCAGCCTCCACCAGGCTATGTGTGCAGTCGTAAACATTTTGTTCGGACTCGAGGATTTCCTTTATTTCGTCATCCGTGACCATATCGGTTAGGCCGTCGCTGCATAGAATAAAAACATCATCTTTCTGACGTTTGTCCCAGTTAGTGTCCGCAGATACCATCGGGCTGAGTCCAAGGGCTCTTGAGATGATGTTTTTCCCCGGTTCAACGCCACGTTTGCCCGAATCCAGCCACTCCTGATAAGCGGAATGATCTTTTGTCAAACGCTCCAGTTTGGATTCACGCAGACGGTATATCCTGCTGTCCCCGACATGAAACCACAGCACGTGATTATCCCCTGCCAGGACAAGACCCACTATGGTTGTTCCCATAGGCAGGTTAAGATTGAGTTCTACATTACGCTCCCAGAGGAGGGAGGCTGTCTTATCCACAGCCCGATAGATTATGGGAAAAAGTTTGGCAATTTCAGTGGGCACGTCAACCATTGCCGTGCCGTCAAACATTTCCTCTTCGATCTTTTTCAAATTCAGAAGTTCACTGAATATCTCAATAGCGCACCGGCTGGCCTCGGCTCCATTCTCATGTCCACCCATTCCATCAGCCAGCAACACGATCAGTCCTGACTCGTCAATCCAAAATCCATCCTCGTTTTCTTTTCTCTTTTTTCCGACATCCGAAATGCCTACTGCCACTAAGGTATCGCTCTTTATCTGTAGATATTCCCTGGGTTCTGTCACTGTAAACCTCACATGTTGGTATTATCGGAAATAAACGGGATGAATAGAGTTTTGAAGAGAAATAAGTCTGATCAATAACTCAACCATCTCCAAAAACATTTTTTTTACACTGGCAGGGGACCGAATGTTCTCGGAGTGGCTTATTTTGGTCCTGAAGTCCCGCCTTGCGGCGGGTGAGGACCGGAATCTCGATTATTAACGTTCTGGAATTATTACAAAAAATTTAAAACATCCATTAATCCTGGAGTTTGTTGTTAGAATCTATACAAAAAAAAGAAACGCAGGTCAATCAGGATTGCGTGATTTTAAAGGAAGGGGAAAAAATCTGTCTTCCGTCCTCAGTTCTCTGCGGTGTGGCCTTAAAGCGGAGCCAGATCCCAGATTTTCTGAAATCGACATAAACAAAGGGGCCCTGCCCCCTCTTTTTACCCGAGTTTTGCCTTGTATTTTTTACCTATGTTCCATGCCTTGGCCACTTGTTCCCCAAGGCGCCAGTAGGATGTGTCCGGCTGTGAGAGTATCAGGGGCTTCATTTTTCTGAAGTCAAGCTTACCGTCTGTCAGGAATCTGTCTTCCGTGTAGGTTCCCTTGATTTCGCCAATGAAGATCTCGTTCAAACCGCCCTCAATGATTTCTACCAGCATGCATTCCAGGCATAGAGGGCAGTCTTTGATCATCGGGGCAGTTTTCAGGTCCCCGTAGAAGAGATCAAAGATCTCCGATTTATCGGTTTTTTTACCCGATACAATGCCGCAGTAATCCGTCACCTCAACCATGTCCTCCGAAGGCAGGCAGACGCTGAAGGATTTATTCTCTTTGATTCCGGGATTTGTGTAATGGCCTTTCCCGAGTGAAATGGCAATCCTTGGGGGCTTGTAAACGGCCATGGTAAACCATGCTATGGTCAAAAAATTCGGCTTTCCGTCCACATGGGCTCCCACAAGGGACACAGGCATGGGATAGGCAGGGATAGTTGATCCCAGGTTGATCTTATCCATATGATGGCTCCTCCTATGTTTTGTCTGAAAACTGATGGAGCCCCTAATCTATCATCAAAATGAGATATATTCAAACAACAGCAAAAGCAAATTTCCAGCGTGAGTCTTTAATGCCTTTCAGACAGACACAATAGAGCTAAGGCATTTTCTCTCCTTTTTTTCATACCGCCGTTTCTACGGTTCCCGGATCCTTAGAAAAGCGGAGAGAGGGCTGGAGTCAGGCTGTTAAAATGAATCTCATACAATATGTGGACATTTTTTTCTTAAGTTGGTATAAAATGAGGCCCATTCATTTCGTTGGCTAATCACATAAAAGCACAACCTTTAACCTTCTGGAGAACGTTATGAGGAAATTTCTCGGAAGGTGGAGCGTTAAGGCCTCCAAGGGATTCTTATACCCCTTTGGTGGCTTTTTTTGTTTGCGGAGGTGATCCCATGACCAGCGAGGGTTTTACCCGTAAAATCTCGGCCATCCTCAGCGCGGATGCCGAAGGCTACAGCCGTCTTATGGGCGAGAATGAGGAGGAGACAGTCCGAACGATCAAGGCCTACCGTGAAGTGATGGCCATTCTGATCGGTGAGCATCGCGGGAGGGTCATAGATTCCCCCGGGGACAACCTGTTAGCCGAATTCGCCAGCGTGGTGGATGCGCTCCGGTGTGCCTGGGATATCCAGAAGGAGATCAATGCCAGAAACTCGGGCCTTTCCGAAGACCGCAGGATGGTCTTTCGCATTGGCATCAATTTAGGGGACGTGATTGAAGAAGAAGGGCGAATCTACGGTGATGGTGTCAATGTGGCGGCCCGTTTGGAGGGCCTGGCAGAGCCGGGCGGCATTTCCATCTCAGGGGCAGCCTATGAGCAGGTAAAGAATAAACTTCCCTGGCAGTATGAATTTGAGGGAGAACAGGAGGTAAAAAACATCACAGAGCCGGTGAGCGTTTACCGGGTTGTGATGGAGCCAAAGGCTGAGGGCGCAAGGGCAAGGGATGGAAAAATTCCATGGATCAAAAAATGGTCATGGGCAGGTATCGGGGCTTTTGTCATAGTCATCTTAGTGGCGATCAGCCTGGCAATATGGAAACCCTATTTCTTCCATGAGCCGCAGCCCGAAAAAGTTCCCGCTATATGGAATCCTGCATTTAAACTTCCCGAAAAACCCTCCATTGCGGTATTGCCTTTTTCAAATATCAGTGGTGATCCTGAGCAGGAATATTTCAGCGACGGAATTACCGAAGAGATCATCACGGGTCTCTCCAAGGTGCCGAGGCTTTTTGTCATTGCACGCAACTCTACCTTTACCTACAAGGGCAAGCCCGTGATGGTCCAGCAGGTGGGCCAGGAGCTTGGGGTGCGGTATGTGCTGGAAGGGAGCGTGCGCAAAGCGAAAGACAGAGTCCGGATCACGGCACAGTTGATCGATGCCATGACCGGAAATCACCTGTGGGCGGAAAAATATGACCGCGATCTGAAAGACATATTTGAATTACAAGATGAAATCATGATGAAGGTCATAGCAGCCTTGCAAGTGAAGCTGACAGAGGGAGAGCAGGCCCTCATCGTGGCTGGGGGTACGAAAAACTTCGAGGCCTATGCTAGATTCCTGAAAGGTCTGGAATATATTAAGCGCTTTAATAGAGAGGGAAATCTTCTGGGCCGTAAAATGGCTGAGGAAGCCATTGCCTTAGATCCAAATTATCCAAGGGGATACAGGATGCTCGCTACGACCCACTACCTCGATGTGCGGCTTGGCATCAGTAAGTCCCCGAAACAGTCTTTGGCTAGGGCCGCCGAATTGTACAAGAAGGTCATCGACATGGACCCTACCGATGCCCCTGCTCACGGCTTCCTGGGATTTGTGTATACGATTATGAGACTGCACGAAAAGGGGATTGCCGAAGGGGAAAAGGGTGTCACTCTCAATCCCAATGCAGCAGACGCTCAATGTTTGTTCGGATTGATTTTACATTTTAATGGAAAGCAGCAGGAAGCCATTGAGGTGATCAAGAAGGCGATTCGTTTAAATCCTTTTCCTCCGACGTGGTACTGGTTTAGCTTAGGACACGCTTATTGCCTTGCAGGAATGTATGAAGAGGCGATCCCAGCTTATAAGAAGGCAATAAGTCTCAGCCCTGACAATTTTTTTGCTCATCTTTACCTTGCCGCCACATATAGTTTGGTGGACCGTGAAGAGGAGGCCGGAGCGGAAGTCGAAGAGGTTCTTAGGATAAATCCCCAATACTGTACTGAATGTTTCAGTAAAACCAATCCATATAAAAACCCCGCTGACAGGGAGCTCATCGTAAATGCACTGCTGAAAGCCGGGCTACCCAGAACTCCTCCCCTTCCTCTACCGGACCAGCCCTCCATTGCGGTGCTTCCCTTTGTCAACATGAGCGGGGATTCCACACAGGAGTATTTCAGCGACGGCATTTCTGAAGAAATCATCACGGCTCTCTCGAAAATTCCTAAGTTGTTCGTTATCGCGCGCAACTCCACCTTTACTTACAAGGGCAAGTCTGTCTGGGTCCCAACCGTGGGTAGAGAGTTGGGAGTCAGGTACGTATTGGAAGGGAGCGTGCGCAGGGCCGGAGAAAGGGTTCGAATCACTGCACAGCTCATTGATGCCGGGACAAACAAACATCTGTGGGCCGAACGCTATGACCGGGACATGAAAGATGTTTTTTCTATTCAGGACGAGATCACCCAAAAGGTTGTGACAGCACTTCAAGTGAAGTTGACGGAAGGAGAGCAAGCCCGCGTATATTCAAGAGGTACGAATAACCTCGAGGCATATTTAAAGCTCCTGAAAGGCCGTGAGCAAATGAATAGGTGGAACATTGAGGGTAATGCTCTCGCACGTCAGACCATAAAAGATGTAATTTCCATTGATCCCAATTATGCGATAGCCTACTATCTCCTGGCCCAGACCCATCACAGAGATGTGTTCACCAGATCCACAAGTAGCCCTAAGGAGTCTATAGCCAAAGCGATAAAATTGACACAAAAGGCGATCGCCCTTGATGACTCATTGGCTGAGGCCCATGGCCTATTAGGTTGGCTGTACACGATGAGAAGGCAGCATGAAAAAGGCATTGCTCAAGCGGAGCAGGCATTAGCCCTCAATCCCAATTCGGCAGATACCTACCAGTTTTTTGGTCTGACACTCAACTATGCAGGAAAGCACGAGGAGGCCATTATCCTCCACAAGAAGGCCATACGCCTCAACCCCTTTCCGCCGACCCCACTGAGCTATATGCGCGTAGCTCTTGCCTGTCGAGACGCGGAGCATTACCAAGAAGTGATCCCAATCTGCAGGAAAATACTCCAACAAGAGCCCGATTTTATATTTGCCCATACTCTTTTGGCGTCCAGTTATGCACAGATGGGCAGATTAGAAGAAGCCCGTGCTGAAGCCGCAGAAGTTCTCAGGATAGACCCTAAATTTTCTGTTGATTATCTGTGCAAGAAACTGCCTTACAAATATGACATGGATCGGAAACGCGTGAGGGATTCGCTGCTCAAGGCGGGGCTGCCCGAGTAGAGCCTTATGCCGGCAAATATGAGAGGATGGGCTGAGTCCGGAAAATGACTAAAAGGGGACCGTCATTTTATTTGCTTACGCTATTGGATAACAGGCTCTTACTTGTTTTGACAAACCGGTTATCCGGCTTCTTTTAAGAATCCGCTTGCAAATTTGTGAAGCACACTTCCAATTAATGTTTGATAAGGAATGCCTTCCCTTGCGGCTCTTCTTTGTAACGCGGAAAGGTCATTTTCAGAAATCCTTATGTTGATCTTTCGGTTCTTCTTCATCGTATTGCGGGCAATTGTCTGGTAATCGGTCTTTGATTCAGTGGGCTTCAACTTACCATTCTCGTAAGCATTCAAAATTTCTTTTTCGTATTCATCGAGAATTATCTCTTTTTGTTTCTTAGCCATTTTTTCCTCCAAGGTACTTTTTGGTAGCTTTCCTGCTGGGAATAATCGTTTTAAGAAAATACTCGTTTTTATTTATAACAAATGGAACTAAATAGGCATATCCATCTACATCAACTATCATAATTTTTTGATTTGGATATTTGTTCTTGTTAGGGTGGTCCATTTCTGTGACTTTAGCTCCGGATCCGATTTTCTGGACAATTTCTTCAAATGTAATACCCCTTTCCTTTGCAAGGATTTCATTTTTTTCCGTATTCCATTTGAATATGTTCATCATAGCACTGTAAGACATTGTAGAGACAATGTCAATATAATAACGAATCGGGGTCAGGCCCTTTTTTCCCTAATGGTACCTTATAAACATGGCTATTGCCTGTCGGGATGCGGGATGCTATGAGGAGGCAATCCCGATCTGTCGGAAAATCATCCGACAACAGCCCGATATTATATTTGCCCATACTTTCCTGGCGTCCAGTTATGCACTAATGGACAAAATGGAAGAGGCTGGTGCCGAGGCCGCGGAAGTCCTCAGGATAGACCCAAAATTTGCTGTAGATTACCTCTCAAAGAGACTGCCTTACAAATATGACGTGGATCGGAACCGCGTGTGGGATTCCCTGCTCAAGGCGGGGCTGCCCCATTAGTATGTCGCGGCGCACATATAAAAGGGGGAGGCGTTATAAAAGTTCCGGGCTTTTCATTTCTTGTTCTCCATAAAATGTGTCCCATGTCAACGTGATTGACCCAACTCCTTCGTATTTGATAAAAGGGAACTGTAACTTTTAAGCGTTATCCTGCAGAACCATTGTGAGTAAGTCCTATGTATTATGTTTTGATCCGGGGCCCTTCATATAAAGGCCTTGATTTTGAGGCAAGGGAAGATATTCGAAACGGGCTGAGGCAGACTCTGGAAGCCAACGGTCTGCGTTATGTTCAATATAACTGGGTATGGGATGAAGAGGACCGGTGTCTTCTTGAAGCAGGAAAGTACGAACATAAAGACGATGCCTTTCACCTTATAAAGGCGCTGGAATCAATGGGGTTTGAGATATGTATTCGAACATCTCTGCCCGGAGATGAATACTAGGAGGCTGTCCGAGAATAGACTTCTACTGCGATCGGCTGCAAATTATGATGGTGGCGTTGTCAAGCCCAAAACGCCCTCAACGTAGGCTACTGCTACGCCTACGGTCGTTTTCGCCTTGTCGACTTGCCCTCAAAATTTTCGCTCAATCTCGCTATAAAGCCATTCTCAGACAGCCTCCTGGGAAAGGTCAGAGAGATCTCATTGATATCACTAAGGCGAAAATGCCTCAAAAACGGATCTGCAGACCGCCGCCCCAGCCGAAATGGGAGTGCCATTGTGCCACAAGAGAAACGTTTTTATTGATAGTGTAATGTAAGCTCCCCTTTCCTTCCCACTTTGTATGAGTATCATATTCCGCTTCGCCAATGAGGGACAGGCGTGGCGTTAAGTGAAACTCTTTTTCAAATTCTATACGCGCGCCGCCGTCCGTATCCACCCACGCCCGAGACTCCAGATTAAAAGGCAGAAGATAACTCAGGCCAAACACGGCCCGGGTTTCTTCCGCATCGTCTTCATGCAAGACATCCACACCCGCGAACAAAGTAAAAAAGCGGTTGATGTAACGGTCCCACATCAAGGTTGCTTCCCACTCGGTGTCTTCCACTTCCTGCCAGCCCACCTCCCACCCGGCGGATAAAGTGTTGCGGGTGTTCGACAGCACAAGAGAGCCTTCGGTCATGTGACTCAGGATATCCGCCTGACCCCAGGCATACCAGGATTCCCTGTACAATTCAGGACGAACAGCAGCAACGTCAGGGCCGGGGGAATAATTTTCATAATGGATGACCCGGGCCATCCCGCTCTTCATATGGTAGAGTAAATGGCAGTGAAAGAACCAGTCACCAAACTCATTGGCATTGAATTCAATAACCGTGGTGGACATTGGGGCCACGTCCACGGTGTGCTTGAGCGGGGCAAAATCTTTCT
The DNA here is from genome assembly GCA_030666795.1 of Desulfobacteraceae bacterium. Taxonomy (GTDB): domain Bacteria; phylum Desulfobacterota; class DSM-4660; order Desulfatiglandales; family Desulfatiglandaceae; genus JAIOSR01. The sequence goes on along the minus strand of DAOUXC010000011.1, from coordinate 16,061 downwards.
GCCCGTTGATTACCCGGAAAAAGTGACCGTGTAGATGTATGGGGTGATGCATCATGGTTCGGTTGATCATGATAAAACGGGCAATTTCTCCCTCGCGGATCAAGATGTCGTCACTTTCCGAGAGCGGTTTGTTGTTGAAAAACCAGACATAGCGCTCCATGTCGCCGTCAAGGGTCAGTCGTATTTCGCGGACAGGCTTCTTTTTATCAAAGGCAGTGGGCCGGACGGCCCGCAGCCTGGCGTAGGGAGACCATGGCCGAAGGGGGCTCATGCCGTCATTGACGAGATCCCTGGAGGCGGAAACATCGGTTGCCAGCGGTTTGAAATTATAACCGTATTTTTTGCCCTTTCCGTCTGCCTGCTGAGAGGTTTCCATGGGATGGTCGCCGTGGGCCATGGTCTTTTTTGGAGTCTTTTGATGTTTTTCCATCATACCGGTTTTGTCCGTGGCATGCCCTGAGTGGGGTTGATGATCCATGCCTGTCGTGCCCGTCTTCATTTTCGAATCACCGGAATGGTGCTCCATACCAGGCATGCCGTGCCCATGGTCCATTCCGGACATTCCAGGGTGATCAAATCCGCCTTCTTCCACTTCACGGTCAGGCATCCCCATGGCACCGGCCGGCGTCACGGCAAAGATGTTTTTCATGTTGAGGCCCCCCATGGACTGGTAAAGGTTGGGTCCGGGCACGTCGCGGGCGGGATGCTTTTTGCCTGAGCCTATCCATACCGAGGCAAATCCCGAACCGTCATGGGCGGTTGCCCGGAATTCATAGGCTCCAGGCCCCGGGACTGTGATGATGACATCATAGGTCTCCGCGACGGCGATCAGGAAACGGTTTTCTTCAAACGGCACCACGTTCAACCCGTCGGCGGAAATGATTTTCATGGGCCCGCCGGCAAAATCGAGGTAAAAATAGGTGGTCGCCGAGCCGTCTATAACGCGTAAACGCACGGTCTCACCCGGATCAGCGTCGAGTGTGATGTGAGGCCTGCCGTTGGCCAGAAAAAGGTCGTAGGCGACATCGGCAATATCCATGGCCGGCATACGCTGAAGTTCCCGCTTGAAATAATGGCCCAGCATTCCCATGCGCGCGGCGCCCAGGATGCTCTGCCCGCTGCCTTTCTGAATAGCGTACCATTCACTTCCGCGCTTCAGGGCGCGCAGCACTTCGTGGGGATCTTCGTCGGTCCAGTCGGAGAGGACCACCACATAATCCCGGTCTGTTTGATGATGTTCGTGACGCGGCGCAATGACAATGGAACCGTAGACACCTCTTTGTTCCTGCAGGCCGGTGTGCGAGTGGTACCAGTAAGTCCCGCTCTGGCGGATGGGAAACTCATAAATAAATGTCGATCCTGGCTCTATGGGTGGAAAACTGATATACGGGGCCCCGTCCATATCCGGCGGCAACAGGATGCCGTGCCAGTGGAGCGATGTGTCCACGTTCATGTGATTGCGGACCGTGATTCGGGCCGTGTCCCCCTCCTTGAAAAACAAGGTGGGACCGGGAATGCGCCCGTTTATGGTCATGCCTTCAACCCGTTTTCCTGTGAAGTTGACCTCCTCACGGGCAATGGTGAGCTCATATTCGGCAACCTCTGCCTGGGCAAGAGACCCGAAAAACAGGCATGCAACGAAAAGCGTTGCTGATTTTGTGATTCCAATACCCACGGTCATAAGATCCATCCCCGGATATTTTTCCTTCACTTTCCCCAAAAAAGCAATCCCTCCAAGTGTATAGTGGGAAGCCCCTAAAATTCTAAAAATTTATTAAATTGGCTGATGGGCATTCTATATTATTTATATCATCAGCATGAGAAATTATCTGATAAATGGTACCAGGGTAAGTTATTCTGACCCCTCTTTTTTCGCCTCTGGAATGGCCGGCCGGACTTTGATGATCCTTTCCTTGCGGATGGTCACCGTACCGGGCTTGGCCCCGCGCGGTTTGGTAACATAGCGTGCCAGGGTGCAGGAAACCGGCACGGTCCCGCCTTTGGAAGCCTTACTGTGATAGGCCGCGATGGCGGCGGCGGTTTTGAAGATCCCCGGTCCGGGCTTTTCATTGTTTTCCTTTGTCTTGAGAATAACATGGCTACCCGGCATACCGTGGACATGGAACCACCAGTCCCCCGGACGGGCAAGCTTGATACTCAGACGGTCGTTATCCCGGTCTGTTTTTCCCACCATGACGGTCCAACCGCCGGGAAGTTCATACGTATGGATACTGGGTGGTTCCGGCATGTACTGGTTCATCCTATTGTTTTCTTTGAAAGCGCCTGATATCTGCGGGCCTCTCTTTCATTTCCCAGAGCAGAATATATTTCTATAATCTTCCTGTAATAATGGGCCTTGTTGTCCGGGTCTTCATGGACCAGAGACAGATACATCTCGAGTATCCGTGTCGAACATTGTCCGGACTCAAGGGAAAGATCCGAATATCTCTGTTTGATAAAGGGATCGATTTTCCTGCTGCAACTGCTGCATTGTTCCATTAACTCACCATACAGATCGCGCGCCTCTTCCATTTCACCAAGCGCCTCATGGGTTTTGGCAAGGGATAAAGCGATATTGTCATCCCAGGCCGATGAATCGAGATAATCACGAAACAGGGTCTTTGCCTCTTGAAATCTGCCGGAGTGAAACAGCGTCTCACCCTTGAGAAGCAGGACATGCGGAGATTCACCCAGCTCCTCCTGACAGGTCCGAAGCAGGCTTTGCGCCTCATCGAACTCCTTCATCTCCCAGTAGGCCTCGCACAGCAGATGATATCCCTGCAAGGAATCAGGATAATCCTTTAGAAAGGATTTAAGCAAGACTTCGGCTTCTTCACTTTTCCCCAGGTTCAGGTATGCCCCACCAAGTTCCAGGGGGATGTAGGTCTTTGTCGATGGGTTCTCTTCCATCGCCTGAGACAGCTTTGTCGCCGCTAAACTGAAATCTCCCTGATTCAGGGCCACGTATCCTTCCCTGAAGGCGTCTCCATAACCATAATAGACCTTTTCACGTTTTTTGTCAGCAAAGGAACCGCACAATGCCACGAAGTATTCATCCTCCGGAACAGCATCATCCTGTTCCACCCTGTCTCTCTTTTCATTTTGAATTTCTTGTGAGTCTATAGCCTCTTCCCGGACAAGGTGGTCCCTGATTTCCTGTAACAGCTCCTTCAGTTCAATTTCCAGTTCAGGTTTTTCCGTCAATTCCAGGGCCAGGCAAAACACGTCCTCCGCACCTTCATAATATTGAGAATCGAGCATCTCCTCGCCTCTCTGTTTATGATAAAGGGCCAGGGACTCCCTGCTCCGTAATATCTTTTCCTGTAACCGGCTTTTAAGGTCTGAATTGTTCGGATCTTTTTTCTCCAGTTTGCGTAAACCCGCCTCATATTCGAGCTTCGCGTCACCATACGCGCCGGCCCCGGATAAGGAATCACCTTTTATCTCATGTTCTTCAGGTCCCTTGCCGGCTAATATTTTCAAAAATCCCATTCGTTTGTCTCCATAAGAGTCTCAGGGTTCATCCCGCGGATTTCGCGGTCCCTTTTTCAAGAGCCGAATTGATAATTTTATTGTCTGTACATAAGCGCCGGGTATCTCACAAAAACGATGGACGCATCTTTCCCGTGAATGTCCCGGGCCTTTTCTATGGCCTCCCCAACCGTGCCGGTAGGTTCAAAGCCAAGATGCTCTATCAGCTTCGGGCTTTCAGCGCCTGCAACGAACACCCTCGATGCGTGGCGAAGCCTCTTCAAGGGGTAGGTGGTCATGATGCCGTGCATGGGATGAAAGCCGTGGCAGAACCTGTACTTGTAGATGTAGTCGGGCCGGTTGGAAAAGTCGTCCTCAAAGATGTCCGCTATCTCATAGGGGTCCCTGTAATGGGGTAGGATTTCCTCCCATATCTCCCGGTGCGTGGGGTGGTGGACATGGTTCCATTTATCCCGGCAGGGGCTGACCATGATAACCGAGCATTCGGGTTTGCCCATGGCCTCTATGACCCCTCCGAAATACCCAAGGCCGGTGGAGAGGACCGTGAGAAGCGGATTCATCACGGAAAAGGCCGCGTAGGGACTCCAGTTGGGTATCCCGTAGAGCACTATATCCGCCTTCTCCTGAATGATCTCCCGCCTGGGCTTGAGCTGTGATTTCATGACCTTCAGTACCGCCTGTCGCGTCTCAAATATTCCGCCTGCCCATATGTCATGGACCTGAAGGGGGTTTGCCAGGGCGGTCTCGATCTTGAAGATCCTCTCTTTTCCGATTTTCTCCTCCACCAGGGCCCCCATCTCATTGAGTATCTCGTGCATGAGGTTCTTTTCCATGGACATGGACATGCTGTCGGGCGTGTGATGCCACCTGATGCAACGGTATGAGGCGAGCCCCACACAGATGGATTTCCAGCCTCCGTTGAAGCCGCGCCACACCACTGTGTTGATATAGACCGTAAGGTCGGAATCGGTAACCAGGCTGTTGATCTCGACTTCGTATCCCGAGGCGGTTCGGCCAAGGTATGTCAGGTTCTCCCTGTCTTCGGCATCGTGACAGATAAGATTGTATCCGAACTCCCTGACCAGGTCCTGCCCGAGAATCTTCGAAAGTTCGCCTCTGGTGAACTTCCTGTGAAGTCCGTTTGCGCAGACAAGGGTTATATTGGATCTCTTGACGCCACCCTTTTCCAGTTCCTCGACCACGAGCCTTATGGCCGGCTCCCAGACCGGGGCGAAACAGGGCACTGTAGGATCATCAAAGGCAATGGTCACCTTAAAGCCGGGTCTTACCATCTCGCTGAGGGGAGGACGGCCGAGGGGTGCCTTCAGGGCCTTTCGGATCGTCCCCTCGATGTCGCTCACGGGTTCGAGCTTTGTTGTCAACCCGGGCGGGGCTATCTGAACGTCGTCAGGAAGTTCCGCCCGAACCATTCCTTCGCCAAAAACGATCTGCTCTTCCACGAATGTCCTCCTCCGTTTCATCCATGCCTTGACATTTTCTCCAGCAAATCTATTCCCACAGCGTATGGACCATCTTCATCACGTTTATATCGGATTTCAGCCAGTCGGATATACGTTCTATCTTTCCGTCCTCAGTGCACCTGGCAAGAAAGCACGCCCTTAACCCCTGCCGCTTACCGGGCCCGAAGGATATACCCCCGCTCAGGCCCTTGAGGTTCCTTAAGCCCTCCATGGCCTTTACAAAATTCTCCGCCGTGAGATTGCGACCGCATCTTCTCAACCCTTCCACCATGGTCTCCACGAACCCGAATCCCGCGTAGAAAAAGATTCCCCAACGGTCATTGGGCGCGAAAGTCTCCTTGGCCTCCCTGTACTTTACGATGAGCGGGTGATTGGAATCGGGAAGCTCCGCGAAACATGTGAAAATCACGCCCTTGAACAGGCCCTTGCTGATCCTGAACATGATATCCGTGTCACTGAGGACGCTGGAGCTCATCCACTGGGTCTTGAACCCCATCTTGGCGGCGGTCTGAAGGATTATTGCGCCGTGCTTTGGCAGGAGATACATGATGACGCAGTCCGGGTTTGCCGCCTTCAGCTTTATGCAGTGGGAGCCCAGGTCCGATTCCTGAATCTCCACCGGGGCCTCGGCCGCCAGTTTCATGCCGTGTTTCCTGAGGGCCATGTTAATGCCGTAACGCCCCTCCTTGCCGAAGTCGTCGTTCTGGTAGATATAGGCAATCCTCTTTTTACCCAGTCTCGTGACCGCGTAGTCGGCCATAATCGCGCCCTCGTCGCAGTAGAGGGGAAAGACGCTGAACAGGTACCTTGTCGGAGGATAGGCCCAGTGGCTGGAACCGGATGCGGGACCTACCCATGGGACCTTTTTGTGATGGAGATACTTCTTGACGGCCATGCCCGTGGCCGTTCCCACACCGGAGGCGATTCCAAAGACCTCCTTGTCCTCCACCAGTTCCTTGACAATGGCCTTTGTCTTGGGCGGCATGTAGCCGTCATCCCGCATGAAAAAGGTTATCTTGCGGCCATGAATACCGCCCTCGGCATTTATCATGTCAAAGTAGCAACGGGTGCCCCTGGGCACCGCACCCCAGAGGGCGGCCGGCCCGGTGAGAGGCCCCCACGTGCCTAATCGAATTTCCGTGTCCGTGACCCCCCTCTCCGCATGTACGGCATTGGAAACGGCAAGACAGAGAAAAACCGTACAAATGAGCCCTACAGCCCAACGCGTCTTTTTCATGATACCCCCCGTGTTGTTTACCCTTCCCCATTTTTGCGGGAAGGCATCGAATCTCAGGCGCCTGCGCGCCTCTGGCGGGTTGGCAAGGTTTTGCGGTAGAGTACTACGGTTTTACCTTTTTGCTAACAGTGCTATTCGGGTTTGGCTTTGTATCTTTTACCTATGTTCCATGCCTTGGCCACCTCTTCCCCAAGGCTCCAATAAGACGTGTCCGGTTGTGAGAGTATCAGGGGCTTCATTTTTCTGAAATCCGGTTTACCGTCAGTGAGGTATCTGTCTTCCGTGTAGGTTCCCTTGATCTCGCCAACGAAGATCTCGTTCAAACCGCCCTCGATAATTTCTGCCAGCACGCATTCCGCGCACAGCGGGCAGTCTTTGATCATTGGGGCGGTTTTCAGGTCCCCGTAAAAGAGATCAAAGACCTCCGATTTATCGGTTTTTTTACCCGATACAATTCCGCAGTAATCCGTCTTCTCCACCATATCTTCCGAAGGCAGGCAGACGCTGAAGGTTCTATTCTCTTTAATGCCGGGATTGGTGTAATGGCCTTTCCCGAGGCAGATGGCAATCCTTGGGGGCTTGTAACCGGCCATGGTAAACCATGCCACGGCCAGAAAATTCGGTTTGCCGTCCACATGGGCCCCCACAAGGGAAACAGGCATGGGGTACGCGGGGATAACTGATCCCAGACTGATCTTATCCATTTGATATAACCTCCATTCCTTTTTGTTTATGGGGAGAACCGATGGTTTCTGTAAACTATCATTAAAGCGGAATAAATTCAAACAATCCGGGAAACCATATCTTCAACGCGAGTACCTTCGGTTTACCCTTCTAAAAAATCTTTTTTTTAATATCGGTTTATACAAAGATTCTGAGTGGCTGTGACTTGAAAAAAGAACTGATACCTTTTCCTTGGCTTCGAGTTCAGCCTGGCTTATCGCGGTTTACATTTTCGAGGCAGTGGATCTGGTTATGACCTGGGGGAAAGGTAACATGAAAAATCCATGAAATTGCCGTTTATGGCGGCTACCCAATCGTTTTGACCTGAAACTATACTGTACAATGCATGGGATCGAAAGGAAAAGGCAGAGCCAACGTGACTCTGCCTTTTACTACTTTAACAACTTGTATGTATTACGTGGCGTAATCCGGCTCAAGATGGAACAGTATTCATATCAGGTTTGAAACCTTTTAATTCCCTGATATATATCCCGATTTGTCGCACCCTTCTATCAATACCTTTTCTCATATTGGGAGGCATGATATTATCCTCGAATTTTCTGCGGTCTTTGTTAGAGCGCCTGTCATAATAAATCTGGTGATTTTGGTCATTTACTTTCATTCCCGTCTCCTAAAACTTCTCCTGAACCCCGCGAGTCCTGCTAAACCACTCACAAGAAGGAGCATGGTGGCTGGTTCGGGACGGCGACGACATCACCCTCACGAACACCTCAAACAAATTATTTAGATTGCTTCCGGATCCATTCTTACCATACGGTCTCTAAAATATATTCATTTGAAAAATTATCAGAACATTCAGTTCCTGTCAAATAAGTATTACCAAAATGATACCCTGCCTGTACGTTATCGAAAACAGATTTATTTGGATACCATGTCCGGATTCACTTGTTGTCACATAAGGATCTCCGTACGGGCCACTTCCATCCACTTTGTATGCGTCGGGTAAACCTGAACCAGAATCGACCCAGGAACGGAAAGCAATAAATATCAATGTCTTTTTTCTTATGATCGTTTTCCAATACAACTGATCCTGAGATGTGTAGTCCTTCAATTTCGAGGGCTTTCGCCAATTCTTTGTCAGATAACCCTCTAAACCCATTGAGAGTAAGATCTGTCATAATGCCACCTGCTCATCCATTAAAGTTGAAAAAATAAATAAGACGATCGTTAATTATTCGAAAGAGCCATCAATATTATGTTTGCCGATATGCCGTGATTATCGCCGGCGCTCATCCTCTCTTCATTTCCTATTTAGAGTTTAAGGACATGACAGGTAGAAAAAATTCACGCGCATCAGCGAAGCCTACGAAGCGCCACCTCTTGCTCCCTTTTTTCAATTTTAACCTTTGATGACATTATGCCATCATTTGGTTTTTTTCAGGTGTTGCAGTTGGGTGGCGTTTCTTATTTATATAGCATCAATCATGCCAGATTGGAGTGTAATGGAATAATTATTTGCTAATATTTAATTCACATAGATATCAATTAGTTGATCGGTTTTATAACCAGGGGTGTGTAAGATGATAATAGCATTGGGGGAGGATATATAAAAACTTATTACTTTTTATATGTAAAATTTTTCCACTTTTTGGTAAAAATTTACACATTCTTGACAATACGAATAAGAAAAAAATCGGTAAGGTTTGCGTTGCGCGGAAAAGAGATATTCAGAGGGCTGTAATGTTTTCCAATGGTATGTAAGCGTTTGGGGATGGTCAGAGCACAACTTGTTACGTACAGGGGTGACAATCCTTGAGTTTGTCGGAAGTAATCTGATGAGTTTACGGAGCAGAAAACGAAAGTCAAAAAGATCTCTTTTTATTCTGAAACGCGTACCTTGTATTATTTCCTGCCATTCATCTGGCGCAAAAAAAAGTCCCCTGGATTTAGCAAATAACCCCGCAAAGGCCTTTACTTGACAATTCCTGTATATTGGATATAGTTCACGGTGAACACGATTCATTTCGTTTTTTAGTCAACCTAAAAAATAACCCTAACCTTCTGGAGTGCGTTATGGAAAAATTTACCGGAAGGCCGAGCGTTCAATGCCTCCAGGGGATTTTTATACCCTCCTGGAGGTTTTTTTTGCGGAGGTGTCCCTGTGAGCACAGAGGGCTATAAACGAAAAATCGCTGCTATTATGAGTGCTGACGTTGTGGGTTACAGCCGTCTTATGGGCGAGAATGAGGAGGAAACCGTCCGAACGATCACGGCTTACCGGGAGGCCATGGACGTGCTCATAGGTGAGCACCGTGGCCGGCTGGTGGATTCGCCCGGAGACAACCTGCTGGCCGAGTTCGGGAGCGTGGTGGACGCGCTCCGTTGCGCCTGGGACATCCACAAGGAGATCGCTGCAAGGAATGCGGGGCTCGCGGAAGACCGGCGGATGGTCTTCCGCATGGGCATCAACCTGGGGGACGTGATCGAAGAGGATGGGCGCGTCTACGGGGACGGTGTCAATGTGGCGGCCCGGCTGGAGGGCCTGGCAGAGCCCGGAGGCATCTCTATCTCAGGTACTGCCTATGATCAGGTGAAGAATAAACTGCCCTGGCATTATGAATTTCAGGGAGAAGAGGCCGTCAAGAATATCGCGGAGCCTGTCAGGGTGTACAGGGTGGTGATGGAGCCTGAGGCCGGAGGCAGAGGAGTAACCGAAAGAAAAAGGCCCGGGATCTGGTTAAGCGCGGGGGTGGGTGTTCTGGTCCTTGCAGCCGCGGCCGCCCTGCTGTGGCATTTTTACATCCGCACTCCTTCGCCTCCTGTGGAAAAGGCCTCAGCAGAGAGGATGGCTTTTCCCCTGCCTGAAAAGCCTTCCATTGCGGTACTGCCATTTTCCAATATCAGCGGTGATCCGGAGCAGGAATATTTCAGCGACGGGATCACGGAAGAGATCATCACGGGTCTATCCAAGGTCCCGAGGCTCTTTGTCATTGCCCGCAACTCCACGTTCACCTACAAGGGTGGACCCGTAAAGGTCCAAAAGGTGGCCGAAGAGCTGGGTGTCCGCTATGTGCTGGAAGGAAGCGTGCGCAAGTCGAAGGAAAGGGTGCGCATCACGGCCCAGTTGATCGATGCCATGACCGGAAACCACCTCTGGGCCGAGAAATACGACCGGGACCTTAAGGATATCTTCAAGGTCCAGGACGAGATAACCCTGAAGGTTGTCACTTCTTTGCAGGTGAAACTGACAGAAGGCGAGCAGGCCCTCATCGTGGCCGGGGGCACGGACAGCTTCGAGGCCTATCAAAAATTCCTTCAGGGGGTAGAGTATTTCAAGCGCTTTAATCGGGAGGGGAATCTTCTGGCCCGCAAACTGGCAAAAGAGATCATCGCCCTGGACCCGGATTATCCCAGGGGATACAGGATGCTTGCCTCGACCCTGTTTTCCGATGTGCAGCTCGGCATGAGCAAATCCCCTAAGCAGTCTCTGGGTAAGTCCGCTGAGATGTACCAAAAGGTCATTGCCATGGACCCGTCGGATGCGGTGGCTCACGCCTTCCTGGGGAATGTGTATACGTTGATGAGACAACACGAAAAGGGATTGGCTGAAGCGGAGAAGGCTGTGGCCCTCAATCCCAATGCCGCGGATGCTCAATGTCTTTTCGGGCTTGTATTGATCTATAATGGACGGCACACTGAGGCCATTGACGTGATCCGGAAGGCGATTCGCCTCAACCCTTTCCCTCCGAACTGGTATTATCTTTTCCTGGGATTGGCCTACTCCGGGTCAGGCATGTATGAGGAGGCCGTTTCAGAATACAAAAGATCTCTCCGCATGAAGCCCGATAACATATATGCACATATCGGGCTTGCCGCCATGTACTGTGTACTGGGCCGCGATGAGGAGGCCCATGCCGAGGCCGCAGAGGTCCTGAGGATAAATCCCCGGTTCTCTCTTCAGGATTATGCAGGGACGCTGCCTCACAAGAACAAAGCAGTTATTCCGCGCATCATTGCGGTCCTTAGCAAAGCGGGACTGCCCCAGTAGGATATTGTGTCGCCACATACGAGTGAAATTTTGTGAGAGAATAACATGTATTATATTCTGATCCGGGGCCCTTCTTATAAGGGCCTTGATTTTGAGAAAAGGGAAGAGATTCGAAACGGGCTGCGCCGGAACCTGGAAGCCAACGGTCTGCGGTATGTGCAATATAACTGGGTATGGGATGAAGAGGACCGGTGTCTTCTTGAAGCAGGAAAATATGAGAATAAGGACGATGCCTTTCACCTTATAAAGGCCCTGGAATCCATGGGGTTTGAGATATGTATTCGAACATCTCTGCCAGGAGATGAATACCGGGAATTGCAGGTATAAATAACAGGTGGTATCAGATTTGTAATATTTTGACGTCGGCTGCCGTTGCCGCTTCTATCAGTCTATTGTCTAATGTAGCTATGGGTAATGCTTTTCGCATCGCGAGGTCCAGGTAAGAAGCATCATAACTCGAAAGGCTGTGAAATCTTGCCAGGGACAGAAGGTCCTTCATAATGAGTTCTACTCTTTCATACTCAACAACTATGGGGAGTTGTGATAGAAGGGTTGTGAAGCGTACACTGTCTGCTTCGCTGATGCGCTTCCTGCGTTCGGCGACCACTAACACATTTATAACCTCCAGAGCCCAAATCGAAGGCACGAGGGCTGTCGCATCTGTAAGCCGGTCTAAAACAGAATCAGCATATTGATTCGCCTCATCCTTAAAACACCAAGACATCACAACCGAATTATCTACAACAAAAAAATCACCCATCTATCGCCTTCCTTCTTCAATCATGTCTCGGAGTGAAGGCCCGCGGAGGCTGTGCCTGTCTCGAAAATCACGAAGCTCGGCTATTACCGATTTGGTGTTGAAGACCTTTCGGGAGTCATGTGGCTGTAAAACAGCAACCGGGACCCCGTGCTTTGTGATGGTTATACGTTCCCCCTTCATGACGCGTTCAAGCAGTTTGGGCAGATGAGTCTTGGCTTCGTATGCTCCCACACTTTCCATGGCACAACTCCTTAGTCTGGTCTTAGACTAGTCTAATTGAAAATATTCGAAATGTCAATATAGAAGGTTTTAGCATTTCATTGAATGTAGACGAGTAGGATTGAGCCCCTTTTCAAGAGAGTGAAGGGTGTTTTCCGGTTATGCCGGGGCCAATCATGACGCGGCAGGCTCGGAAGGAGAGAGTGGAAGTCTTACCCTTATGGAAAATCCCTCTTTTGAGTTGGCCGCCTCGATGGTTCCGCCATGTGCCTGAATGACCCTCTTTGTGATGGCCAGCCCGAGACCCGATCCCGGCACTCCTTTCGCGGCCCGGTGAAAGGGTTCAAAAACCTCCTGCAACTCCTCTTCGGGGATGACCTCGAAAGTGTTGGTGACATGGACGCGCAGGGTATCATCCTCCCCGAACATCTCCACCCTGACGCTTCCCTTTTCAGGGACAAACTTGAAGGCATTGTCGATGATGTTTGAAAAGGCCATAGTCAGTGTTTCCCTGTCCCCCTTAAGGATCAGGCTGTCCAAAAGGTCCGCGGCCATAGTGAGTTTTTTCTTCTCGATAATGGATTCCTGTTTTTCCAGGTACTCCCTTAGAAGCCAGGAAAGGTCTATCTCATCCATGCCCGTGGCCTTTTCATGAATATCCAGCTTTGACAGGTCCAGGATCCTGCCGATGAGCCGATCCACCTCCTCGATATCCTCAAGGATCTCCTCCATGTGCACCTTGCAGCCCTTGGTGTCTCCTTTATCAAGCTTGTCCATGAGGAGTTCCGCCGCGACACGCATCCTGGCAAGGGGGCTTCTCAGTTCGTGTGAGACATTTGCCGTGAGTTCCCTGCCCCCCCGGATCATCTTCTCAAGCCTTCCGGCCATATGATTGAAGGCCCGGCCCAGATCTCCGATCTCGTTCTTCTTGTTCACGCCGGCCCGGTGCGACAGGTCCCCTTCGGCTATACGCAAAGCGGACTCCCTGAGCTCCCTTATGGGATTGGTGATAAATCTGGATATGGGTATTATCAGAACGGCTATGACCAGACCTATGACGACGAGCCCCAGCGCGAAGCCGCCTCCGCTGTGGGGCGGCCCCCTCTTTTTGAAGAGCACATGAAGCTTGAGGGATTCGCCGTCTCCCGCTTTCAAGGGGATCAGCCCGTAAAAGCCCCAGTGCTTCTTCCTGCTGGAGAAGACCTTGAAATCACCGAAATCCTTGCCGCAACTTCCTTCAAAATCCTTAAGCCTTTTTTCCGGCAGGGCGCCTTCAAAAGACTGCAAAAGTCGTGTTCCATCCGGTTTCGTGATCCAGACATAGGCCCCTATGGTACGATCAAAACGGATCAGGAACTCTGCGAGGGAACGGTTTTCTGAAACCGGCTGCTTCGGCAGGGTATTGACCTTGTCTTCAACCACCTCCTTCAGGAGCAGGACCTTTGCCACGGTGTACTGTTCGAATCGAGCGTACACCTCCCTTCCGGCCGTGACCATGAAGAGACCGAAGATCAAAATCTCGGTCACCACGAGAACCATTAGAAAGGAGAGAAATATCTTTATGTAGAGTTTTCCCGGTCTCATTTTCCGTCCACGAACATGTACCCCGTACCCCACACTGTCTTGATCCTCTTTGGGGAGCCTGGGTTTGATTCCACCTTTGCCCTCAATTTGCTTATGTGTACATCGATGCTTCTGTCAAAGGCCATGAAGTCCCTGCCCCTTGCAAGATTCATGAGTTGATCTCTGTTCAATACCCGGTTGGCGTGCTCCATGAGCGCTTCCAGCAGCTTGTATTCCGTTGTTGAAAGATCTATTTCCCTTCCGTCCGCTGAGACGTTCCGGGTTGCCTTGTTGAGAACCAGACCGCCCGCCCTGACCAGATGGTCCTCATCCGGTTCCGGACCGCTCTCGCCTTCGGGCAGTGATCGTCTCCACACGGCCTTCATCCTGGCCAACAGTTCCCTGGGATTGAAGGGTTTGGGGAGATAGTCGTCGGCGCCCAATTCGAGTCCCACGATCCTGTCCGCGTCCTCCCCCCTGGCCGTCAGCATGATGACCGGCACCCTGTGTTCCGCTCGAATCCTTTTCAAGACCTCCAGGCCGTCCATTTTGGGCATCATAATGTCCAGGATGACCATATCCGGGGACTGCGCCTTTATTGTGTTCAGGGCATCTGTGCCGTCTTCAAGGGTCAGGACCTGAAAGTCGTAGCTTCCCAAATATTCCTCAAGGAGCCTTCGAAGCTTTGCGTCGTCGTCTATGATTAGAACCTTTTTTTGCGCCATTGTCATCTCATTTTACAATGTTTTACAATTAGTTAAGACATTTTTACAATCACGGCTCAAAATTCCGTCCCCGCAACCGTTCCCCGCCTTTAAAGACAATGCCGGCTTCGACTGTGCAGATTTTTCTATTTTTAAGAGTATCTCAAACAGGACCCATCACCACTCTGTAGACCCTGACCGGTCGTCTGATGTTCTTGACGTTTTTTTCCCCCATGAACTCATAGTTAAGGGCGAGCTTGTCTTCAACCTGATCAAATACCGTACCGGATATGCATACGCCTCCGGCATCGGCCAGGGCCTCTATTCGCGCGGCAATGTTGACGCCGTCTCCGTATATCCTCTGGTCTTCAAGGACCACATCACCCAGATTTATACCGATGCGGAACTCCATCCTCCGGTCTTCGGGCATGGGGTCGTTGTGAGCCTTGAGGTCCCTCTGAATCTCCATAGCGCATTGAACCGCCGTGACCACGCTGCCGAACTCCGCTAACAGATTGTCCCCGGGCGAATCCACCACCCTGCCCCCATGCCTTTGGACCTGCGCGCCCATAAGATCCCTGCAGGCACCAAGGGTGCGAATGGTCGACATTTCATCGTCGGCCATAAGACGGCTGTAGCCCTTCGCGTCCGCGCTGAGGATGGCACTGAGCCGGCGTTTCAGTCCCCGTGATTCCGCCCGTGTCGTCTCGGAGACCCTTTCCTGTTGAGGAACCCTGCGGATCACGGCCTTCATTCGAGCCAGAAGTTCCCTCGGGTTGAAAGGTTTGGGCAGATAGTCGTCGGCACCCATTTCCAATCCGACTATCCGGTCCGCGTCCTCTCCCTTGGCAGTGAGCATGATAACGGGCAGGGTATGGGCCGTTCGTATCTCCCTCAACACCTCAAAGCCGTCCTTTCCGGGAAGCATGATATCCAGGATCACCAGATCGGGAGATACCTGATCTATTGTATTCATAACGGAAAACCCGTCAGCAAGCGCCATGACCTCATAACCGTAACCCGTTAAATACTCTTTTACCAGGCTACGGAGTTTTTCATCGTCATCCACCAGCAGTATCCTGTTACTCACTTCAAGCACCTCTTCGGACAAAAGTTTTACATATGGTTTACACTTTTTTACAGAATCAAGAAACCTTTTTTACAATCAGCCGTTATATTTCAAGCAAAACCCTAAACGTGTGTCTCAAAATTCAAAAGGAGGTGAATCAAATGAAAAAAGGACGAGTCATTGCAGCAGGCGGCATCGTGGTGCTCTTAACGGCGGGTGTCCTCCTGATGGGACATCTCGGAGGATGCAGACAGGGTTGTTTCAGCGACCGGGGGTTCTGCCCCGGGTTCAGCCACAGGGGTTCTCCTCTGAAATGCATGGGTAAGGACTTCAAGGAACGTGTGCTTTCACGGATCGACGGGTGCGTCGAGGACCTGAACCTGTCAACGGACCAGAAAGAGAAGTACGTCGATATCAGGCAGAAACTGGATGAAAACCTGACGCAGGGTCTTGAGAGGAGAAAGGGCTTTTTCATGGAAGTGCGGAAAGAGATCTGCAAGGAAGATCCCGACATGGAGGCTGTGGCAGGGCTTATCAAAGGAGGTCTTGATGAGATGCCCTCTCACGTGGAAGAGCATCTGGATCTGTTCGTTTCTTTCTACAGGATGCTGGATGAAAACCAGAAGGAGGTCCTGCTGAACAAATTCCGTAAAAGGGCGGATTGCGGCGATGCTTGAAAAACTTTTACTCACCCTTTAATGAGTACCCCAAAAGTATATATTGAATGTGTGATTGAAGGGTGAAGGGGTCTTTTCTGAATGACTGATGGAAGGCCTTCGTGATTTCAGGTTGTTATGGGATGGG
>DAOUXC010000318.1 GCA_030666795.1 Desulfobacteraceae bacterium | reverse complement strand
GGGGCCACGAACATCCACAGTTCATAAAAGAGAAGCGGGGCCGCAGCTAAGATACCCGTAATAAAGGCCACCTTGAGATATGCAAAAAACATCTCGGGCAGGTTTGTGAAAATGAGTTGATCACCTTCCGGCATAACGGCTTTGAGGGGTGCTATTAATATCTGGAAAAGACTTTCGGCAAAAAAATAGGCAATGGCAAAACCTATTCCAACGGCAATGGCACACCGGACAAGTCTCTTGCGCAATTCTTCTAAATGACCTAAAAAAGGCTGTTTTTCGTCGCTATCCATCCCCGTTTTTCTCCTTGGCCGGGTCTGTGGCGCTTAGGTTTTTTTGATCCTCTTGGGGTTCCTCTTTTGTCTTTTCATAGTCATCTAACATTTCATCGAAGTCATCGTATTTAGGCATTTCTTCTTTCGCGGATTCGGGTGGTTCCAGCTCAGGAGGATTATCAAGGCCGCTTATGGAGTCTACCAGGTCCTCTTTGGCCTCATTGAATTCTTCTTCTACGTTTAGACTTTCCTTGATATCCTGGGTGGCCTTTTTGAATTCATTCATGCCCTTGCCGAGGGCCTTGGCCAAATCGGGCAGTTTGCTCGGGCCAATGACGATCAAGGCGATGACCATGATAATAATCAATTCCGGCATGCCTATGCCAAACATTTTGTCCTCCTATAATAAATATGCGGACACCTTTTTAATAACGATAGCCGCCCGTGTAGGCATGCGGATCTCTTTTCAAAGAGTCGCATAACCTTGCTGTGGCTCGAATCACGGCGGTCCTCTTTACAACCCGGCTCCATACAGCCCCCTCAAAAATAGCACCTATTATGTTTGGCTGTCCCGCCTGTCGGAAGCCGACTGGTTAAGGTATTTGGGGCGTGGCAGATGCGTTGTAGAGATAAAAATGCGCCTCTTTGAAAAGAGATCCGCATGCCCGCATTATGGACTAACGCCGCTACCTATTGAGCACTTACATAAAATCGCTTTGCGATTTTATAAATTAATCATCAATGCTGTCTCATCACAGTCCGGAAACTTGGGGCAGTTCAGACAATCCGCCCATATTTTAGTGGGGAGGACCGCTTTTTCAACCACATTGAACCCAAGTTTTATGAAAAAGTCGGGCACATAGGTGAGGGTAAACACCTTTTTAAGGCCTAAAGACCGGGACTCCTCAAGACATGTCTCAACAAGCCGGTTTCCCGAACCTTTTCCCTGCTGATCTTCGAAAACGGCCAAAGACTTGATCTCAGCCAGGTCCTCCCAGCATATGCGCAGTCCACAGACACCGTGAATCAAATGCCTGTGGTCGTCTGATACCAATACCACATAGTCCCTTAAATGGTCGTAAAGTTCGCTCAAAGACCTTGGAAGCAAGAGACCCTGATCCGCATAGTGGTTCAGCAGCCTGTGAACCTCCTTAATATCCCCTATGATCGCCTTTCTGATATGCATTTGATATCTTTTCTAATCCCCTGCCTTAGAGATAAATCCAGACATTCCCTCTTTTCGGGCTAAGATATTTTTAAAGTTCTTAGCCTCACTTTCAGTGCGGAAGGTGCCGCACCTAACACGGTAATAGATTTTTCCGTTTATGCTTGCCTTATAAAAATAGGCCGGATACCCCCTGTTCTTCAACCGGTTGACAATCTTGACAGCCTCAAATTCACTCTCAAGGGAGGCCAATTGCACAGTGTACATACCGTTTCTTTCGGGGTGGTCAATTTTTTTTGAAACCTTTGTCTTAATCTCCGTTTTTTTAACGTCTGGTTGGCTCCTTTTGGCTACAAGCTCCTCCAGCGCCTTAATCCGTTTATCCAGATCAGCCTGGTCATATTTTGTATTTTGGCCTTGCCGCCCTTTCTTTGCAACGTCTTCTTTTTTTGCGGAGAGCTCATTGTAGAACCTGAATTTCGGATCTTTACTCAATTTTCTGATTTTGTCCAGATCCGATGAATCTCTTTTGCTGACCATGTCCTGGAGTCTGGCGATTTGTAATTTCATCTCGGTCAGTGTCTTGACTTCGCCGGGTAAAAATCCTCTGCCCACAAGAATTCCCAGGACAAAGATCCAGCCCAGAAGAAAAAAGAGACCCAAAGACCAGAAAAAGGCAGACGTGACAGAAAATTCAAGGTGATATCGTTTGCCTGTTTTCGGGGTTTTGGTTCGCTTAGATGACATACGTTCTCCGATCGAATCACATTCTTTCCGGCGCGCTTATGCCTAAAAGACCGAGCCCGTTTGCAATAACAGCCCTGACGGCATCAGCCAAAAACAATCTTGCGTGGCTCGTTTCCCTGTCATTGGTAACGATACGGTATTCAGGTATTTTTGTCCCTAAATTGAAGTACTTATGAAACGAGGCGGCCAGGTCCGTGAGATAATATGTCAAACGATGCGGTTCCAATGTCCTGGAGATTTCATCTAAAAGAGATGGAAACTCGGCCATGCGCCTGATGAGCGCCATCTCTTCATCCAATATCAGGCGTTCCAAGAGCCCGTCCGGCCGGTCCGGCAGAGAGATCCCTTCTGAAGCCGCCTTTCTGAAAATACTGCATATCCTGGCGTGCCCGTACTGGACATAATACACAGGGTTGTCACTGTCCTGTTTTTTCACAAGATCTATATCAAAATCAAGGGTTGAGTCATGGCTTTTTGTGAGAAAGACAAACCGAACCGCATCCACCCCAACTTCATCTACCAGTTCCTTGAGTGTCACGAAGTCTCCAGCCCTCTTTGACATCTTGATCTCCTGGCCACCCTTCCAGAGCTTCACCAACTGAATAAGCATGACGGAGAGCCAGTCTTCGGGAAATCCGTGGGCCAAAAGTGCGGCATTCATTCGGGGCACATAGCCGTGGTGATCAGCCCCCCAGATGTTAATTGCCTTTTTAAAACCCCGCCTCTTTTTTTCCAGATGGTAAGAAATATCTGAGGCAAAATAGGTGAACTGGCCATCCTTTTTTTGTATGACCCGGTCCTTATCGTCTCCGAAATCAGAAGTCTTGATCCACTGTGCCCCCTCCCGGTCATAGACGTGTTCTTTTTCTTTTATCGTGTCCAAGGCACTTTTTAGAAGACCGGAGTCATAGAGGGCGTTTTCACTGTACCATACATCAAAGGCCACCCTGAATCGGGACAAGTCCTGCTTGATTTCATCTAACATCATCGCCTTGCCCTTTTGCGTGCAGATGTCAATGGCTGCCTCTTCGGACAGGTTTTTGAGATCGGCCTCTTCCGATATGATCCTGGCTAAGTCCAGGATATAGTCCCCATGATAACCGTTATCCGGGAAGGGATAGGCCGGGTCATACATCTGCTTGAAGCGGCAGAAAACGGACTCACCTAACATTTTGATCTGTTGGCCGGCATCATTTATATAAAATTCCCGGGTTACTTCGTACCCGCAAAAGGAAAGAATCCTGCAAAGGGTGTCCCCCAACGCTGCTCCCCGGCCATGTCCGAGATGAAGAGGACCCGTGGGGTTGGCGCTGACAAATTCTACCAAGACTTTTTCGTTGTTTCCATAAGTAGTACGACCATAATCGGCCCTGAGACTCAAAACATTGCATAACACGGCATGCCATTCTGTTGGGCTGATTCTGAAGTTGATAAAGCCCGGGCCGGCTATTTCCGTGCTTTCAAGGAGGTCTCCCTCATCTTTGAGATTCTCAACCAAGACAGAGGCGATCTCCCTGGGGGCACGTTTCTGACTCGAAGCAAGGGTCAACGGCAAATTCGTGGCGAAATGACCATGGTCCGGGTTGTTTGGAATTTCAATTACATAGTCCGGAAGGGGGGTTTTTGACAGAAGTCCCTTTTCAAAGCAGTCATAAATGGTTGCCTTCAGCACGGCGTCCAATTTTCTTTTCACGAAATATATTCCTTTCTGTGACCCCGGCCGATGGAACAGAACGCTTCGTATGAAATGGTGCCCGCCCATCGGGCCAGTTCATCTCCTGTAATGATTTCATCACCCTGTGAGCCCAAAAAAACCGCTTCATCTCCGGGTCTTATGTCCTTGATACCCGTGATATCGCAGATGGCAAGATTCATACATATCCTACCCACTATCGGAGCCTTATGCCCCTTGATAAGGACATTTCCCCTGTTTGACATGTTGCGGGGCAGACCGTCCCCATAGCCTGCTGAAAGGACTGCCATTCGCCGAGGGCCTTCTGTGTAATATGTTCTTCCATAGCTGACCGGTGTCCGGTCCGGGTGCTC
>DAOUXC010000118.1 GCA_030666795.1 Desulfobacteraceae bacterium | reverse complement strand
GCTCCATCCGGAAATTGGTTGTTTCCGGATGGACACTATTTTTTCTTTTTGTCTTGATACGGCCATAAATGCGTGCTATGCCCTATCCACAATCGGGGAATTTTGCGGGTCTGAGAACCAGCCTGAGAACAGGTATTGGAATGAATTTCTGAAAGGGGAATATTTATGTTTACTCTAAAATTTGATGAAAATGTGTGTAAAACCTGCCCGACAGGCGACTGTCTCGTAAAATGCCAGTATATGGACGTGGACAAAGATACGGCAATAGAGGAGATGTTGAAGATAAGCCGGGGAGAGGACTCTTTTGTGTTTAACGATTGTGTCACGTGCTACGGGTGCGAGGAATACTGCAAGCGGGGAAACCACCCCTTTTATCTGATCACCGAGAAGAGAGAGGAAAAGGGGTTGCTGACCACACCCAGGGCCATTACCAGACAATGGATCAATATCGGGGAGCCCCAGGGCAAAGTCAGGCTGGGAAAGGTGAAGGAAAAGCTCCTTGCTTTCGGTTTTATGCCCGAATTTTTGAGATGGGTTAAGGGCAGGCTTTTTGAGGATGTCATGCCCTCCTTTGCTTTCGGACAGGAGTTCTTTTGTAATGTGGTTTATATACATTTTGCAAATACCTCGATAATAAAAGAAAGACTCCCAATGGTCGTGGAGAATTACAAAAAACTGGGCGTCAAAGAGGTTGTTTTCATCCATGATGAGTGTTACGGCGCGTTCGCCCACCTTGCACCCGCGTTCGGCATAGAAGTACCCTTTAAGCCCATACATTATTTTGAATATTTGTATGACCGGCTACAGGAATTAAAGGACGAGATCAGGCCTTTGAATATAATGGCGGCATACCAGAGACCCTGCTCATCCCGGCTTTCCGCTGAGAAACACCATTATGTGGCCGATATCATGAAGTTAATCGGTGTTGATCTGGTTGAAAGAGAGTATCAGGATGAAAATGCCCTGTGCTGTGGCGGCATTTTCAACATGTGTTTCGGCTATGGGCTTGCGGATGATGTGCGGAAGCGGAATATCGCCGACATGGCCGCGAGCGGCGCCGAGTATTGTGTTTTTAACTGCCCGGCGTGCCAGAGCGCATTAGGCGAAAAGGTGGCCAAGGAGGGCATCAAGCCGGTCCACATGATTGATCTGTGCAAGATGGCCATAGGCGAAAAATAGAAACCGGAGGTATTATGATATGAGTGATATTACACAATCACTTGCTGAGATAGTGGGAGAAAGCTATGTTTCCGATCAGCCTGAAGAGGCATATTTCTATGCGCGTGACCCGGGTTTGATGCCGACCCATGAACCGGACTATGTGGTTATACCGAAGACCGTGGAGGAAATACAAAAGGTCGTGAGGCTTGCCAACAGGGAGAAAATACCGATCGTCCCCATGGGGGCGGGTATGGCCCTGACCGGTCTGGTTATTCCCCTTAAAGGGGGGATAGTCGTTGATATGAAGCGGATGACCCGAATAATCGAGGTCAATGAAAACGCACGGCTTGTCATTGTTGAAGGGGGCACCTCACAGGGATTATTAAAGGCACACCTGGAAAAAAATTATCCAAAATTGCGCCACAGTATTCCCGACTCTCCGGCAACGGCTACTATTGCGGCAAACGTGATGATACACGGCCAGGGCAGGCTGTCACAACAGTATGGCTTCAATTCCGACATGGTTGCGGGTCTGGAAGTCGTGCTGCCTTCCGGTGAGATCTGCAAGATCGGCTCGAACTCCATATCTCCGGACTGGTTTTCAAAAGGGGCGCCCATGCCCGATCTGTCCGGGTTGTTTTTAGGATGGTTCGGGGCGACCGGTATTATTACAAAGGTGGCCCTCAAACTCTATCCCAGGAAGAAACTGAGGGATATTGAGTTATTTATCACCGATAGAGAGGACCTTATGCAGGAGATGGTCTTTGAATTGACCCACACGGAAATGGTGGAAGATATCAATATCTTCACCCAGCCATTACCCATGATATTCAAGGACAACCATCACATGGCCATTTTCTTTACCGGTGATACGGATACGGAGCTTGAGTTTAAGAGAAAAATGATCTGGGATTCACTGGACCGGTTTATCAGGAGCAAAGACGGCGGGTTTATGGGTGTGTCCCCTGCCATGAAGCCGACACTCCTGGAAATGCCTCAAAGGAGCGTCAGCAGGTTTGCGGACGTAAACAAGGGTGGAGGGTTCGAATATTCCGGGCCGATCATATTAGTCGAAAAATACCCGGAATGCGCTCAAAAAATAAAGGAGTTGGCCGAGAAATACGAACTCGGATACTCAGGTATGGCCAGGATTATCGGGAGGGGTCACTGTATGATGTATGGTTTTGCCTTTACCTTTAACCGGGCAGACCCTGATATGATGGAAAGAACCAGGAAGGCATTGCACGAGGTCAGTAAGTTTGCTTTAGAGGCAGGCGGCGTTTTCTGGAAGGCGACCGTGGATGAACAAAAAATGGCCCTTGATAAAATGGACCCGAACACACTGGCCCTCATGGGCATGATAAAGAAAAACATAGACCCCAATGGCATAATGAATCCTGGAAACTGGGAGGTAAGATAAATGAAATATGCGGATATTGTTCACAGGTGTTTCAGGTGCGGTTACTGTAAATTTACGAGTGATTATACCGACTTTAACTGCCCTGCCTACAGAAAATTCAGGTTTGAGACATATGCACCCGGGGGCAGAATGTGGTTGATCAGGGCATGGCTCAATGATGAGATTAAAACCAGCGAACGCTTTCAGGAGATCATTTACTCCTGTGCCACATGCGCCAACTGTGTTGAGCACTGCGTGTTCACCTTCAGCGAGGACCTGGTCAACATCTTTATCGCGGCAAGGGAAGAACTGGTCAGTGAAGGCATCATCCCGCCACCTGTTCGAGATTTTCTGAAAAACATTCATGTAAATGGCAATCCATATAAGGAACCGGCTAACGAGAGGGGCAAATGGGCTGAAGGTACGTCCATTGAGACCTATAACGGCCAGGAATATCTCTTCTATGTGGGCTGTGTGGGTTCCTATGACGAAAGGGCAAAAAAAATTGCCGCGACAGTGGGTAGTCTTCTGGTCAAGGCCGGGGTTTCCGTGGGAATACTCGGGGAGAAAGAAACCTGTGACGGAAATGAGGTCAAGGCCCTGGGAGAGGCAGGTCTGTTTGAGCTTTTAGCGGAACAGAATATCGAATCATTTAAAAAACTTGGCATTAAAAAAATCATCACCCTGGATCCCCATGGCTTTAATGCCTTTAAAAACGATTATCCGGCACTTGGTGGTGAATTTGAGGTGTATCATTACACCCAGATCCTGGCCCAATTGATCCGGTCCGGAAAGGTGGATTTGAAGGAATACAAGGCCAAAGTCACTTACCACGATCCCTGCTATTTAGGAAGGCATAACGGAGAGTACAAGGCCCCGCGAGAAATCCTGAAATCGATTCCGGGTCTTGAGCTGATCGAGATGGAGAGAAACGGGGAGAACGCCTTTTGCTGCGGCGGCGGCGGGGGGAATTTCTTTACGGATATCCTGGGCGGTGGCGAGGACAGCCCCAATAGAATAAGGACCATGGAGGCCCTCGATACCGGTGCCGAAATCATCGCCGTTGCCTGCCCGCAATGCGCCAAGATGTTGGAAGACGGCATCAAGGCCGAAGAACTGGATGACAAATTAAAGGTGATGGATATTGCGGAGATCGTGACACAGGCACTGCCGTAGGAGGCTCATTACTGGGTTGAAAATGTGGTCCTGTGGACCAGGTCAGAAATAGATGGCGCTGCCTTGGATTTTGTGTCTAAAAATACAAGTTCCAAGCACCAAATTACAAACAAATCTCAAATTACAATATTCAAGGATCAAAACCGGATTAACAAACGAACGTCCAACGTCGAATTAAGTTATGCCTTCAGCGTTTCAGTTTTATTAAAAAAATGGAGCGACCTGTCGGGTCGTAGCCGCAGGCGAAGCCCGAAGCGACGCCCACATTCGATGTACGATGTTGAGCGTTCGATGTTCGACGTTCATCTTTTTCCTGATTGCTATTTGATATTTGGAATTTCAATAAGTCAATAA
The DNA here is from genome assembly GCA_030666795.1 of Desulfobacteraceae bacterium. Classification (GTDB taxonomy): domain Bacteria; phylum Desulfobacterota; class DSM-4660; order Desulfatiglandales; family Desulfatiglandaceae; genus JAIOSR01. The sequence continues at coordinate 5,404 of DAOUXC010000118.1, read as the reverse complement.
AACCCCCAATAAAGTAAATTGCCTCCGGGGATAACCAAAGCCTGTTTTTCTGAACCCGGATTCTTTATTCGGGTAAATGAAACGTCGGGCATCGGACATGTCATCAGGACCGAACACAGTAAAGACCAACGCCCTGCTTTTGGGCGTCACCGGCGGCATTGCCAGTGGGAAAACCACTGTGGCCAATTTTTTCGAGGACCTGGGCGCGGTCATTATTGATTTTGATATTCTTGCGAGACAGGTTGTCGAACCGGGAACGCCCTGTTTTGGAGAAATCGTAGAGTTTTTTGGTCAAAAGATCGTTGACAGAGATGGTCATCTTGATCGAAAAATGCTTTCAGGGATTGTCTTTGAGGATGAGCGGAAAAGAAAAAAGCTGGAAGGACTCCTTCACCCGCGCATTTTTGATATATTTATCAGCCGGACCAATGAAATCACAAAGAAGGACCCTGACGCGATTATTCAGGCAGTGATTCCTCTCTTATTTGAAGTGGGTCTGAAGCACCTTGTCCACAAAACCCTTGTGGTCTATGTCCCCCGGGAAAGACAACTCGAACGTCTGATCAAGCGGGACAGGATCACCAGGGACCACGCGGTCAATATCCTCAAGGCCCAGTTACCCATTGATGAGAAGGCCGGAATGGCCGATTTTGTGATCAATAATGAAAACTCTCTGGATGAGACCAGAAGACAGGTCGAGGAGCTCTGGGAAAAGTTAAAACAAATTCAAGCCAACCCTTGATATAGCCGCAAAAAGGCGCAAAAAGCACAAAAAGTAGAAACTACATACTGTAATATCAATTAGTTATGTGCCGAGGAAACATAGATTTGGACTTTTTACGGGCACATCAACCCTTGATGGACTCAGAAAAAGCCGGGTAGGAATTTAAACGCCTATAACAATCTGATATTACTGATAGACCTTTTTTGCGTATTTTGCGCCTTTTTGCGGCTATTTCAGCCATTAATTTAACCTTAATTTGCGTGATCCCGGTTCTTCCGGGCCAAGGAGAAAAACCATGACAGATTCCATCTCATTAAGACAAGCGGACCGCGTTGAAATCCTGACCATTATGGACAACTACACGGATGTGCTTCTAAGAAATACAAAAGTCGTTACCCGCCCTCCCCTGGCAAAAGGGGGGTCTATTCCCGTGGACGCCCTGTTGGCCGAACATGGCCTGTCTCTGCTCGTGAAGGTCTATAATGGAGAGGAAAAACATACTATCCTTTTTGATACCGGTTATACAAATATCGGTGTCCCGCACAATTTGGAACTGTTGAACGTGGATCTGAATGAGATAGAGGCCATAGCCCTGAGCCACGGACACATGGATCATACGGGATCCCTCTACGCTATCCTTGATACAATGAATAAACCTGTTCCCGTGGTGGTTCACCCGGACGCCTTTCTGTCTCCTCGATACTTTGGTCTGGATGATGGCAGGAAACTCCTGTTTCCCGATACCCTGGCAAAGGAAAAGTTGGAGGGGCGAAACGTAGAAATTATTGAAAGCAGGACACCACAGCTTCTCGCGGATGACATGGTAATGGTAACGGGTCAGGTGGAACGTGTCACAGCCTTTGAAAAGGGCCTTCCCAATGCCCAGATGGAGAGAAACGGAAAGGTTGAAAAAGACCTGATATTGGATGATCAGTCCCTTGTCATCGATCTTAAAGGAAAGGGATTGGTGGTCATTGCCGGGTGCAGCCACGCGGGTATCATAAATACGATTCTTTATGCCGAAAAAATGACCGGTGTGGAGAAAGTCCATACCGTTCTGGGAGGCTTTCATCTCTCAGGCCCTATCTTTGAACCTATCATTGAAGAAACCATCAAGGAACTGAAAAAGATGGCCCCAACGGTCCTCGTCCCCATGCACTGTACGGGCTGGAAGGCCATTCAGCGATTCTCCGATGAATTCCCGTCCTCTTTCGCGCTCAACAGTGTGGGGTCCGAATTCAGGCTCTCCTCAAAAACATAAAGGGAAATCTTGGATTTGCGTGAAATCCTTTATTCCTTATTGTGCTTTCTCTTGAATCTGGCATAATATGTGAGAGGCTTTAGGGCAGCGACAGACTCGGTCTTGCCATGGCAGGGTTCGCAATGGAGTCCCATGGCTTCACCCCTGACGCCCCGGATCTGCCTGCCCTGTGAAACGCACCGCCTGTTTCACCGGGGCAGCACCCTCGACTTTTGCGTCTTTAGGGTTTATCCTGCGTGATGAGATAAGTGACGTTAGAAGAGCATATATTATAAGAAAAGGAGGACCTATGGCCATGAAGAAAAATCAAAAGATAAGAACCGGATTATTCTCTTCGCCCCTGAGGGCGGTTTTTATATTTTGTATCTTCGGCCATATCATATGGTGGGGATACTGTCCCTGCGGATCAGCGGCCGCTGACGGTTTGTCTTTGACTAAAGGCAAACATTATGCCCTCTCCATGCGTGTCCTGGGTCAAAAGGGCCTGGAGTCCTTATCTTCCAGGTCCCGCATGAACAGTAAAGTGGCGCGTCTCGGCAATATAAAATCTTTTGAAGGTTTTGTCCTGGATTCCGAAAACGCGGACATCCTTCTTATAGGCAAAAAGTCCGGGCGTGGTCATTTACATCATAAGGTTTTGTCCTGGATTCCGAAAACGCGGACATCCTTCTTATAGGCAAAAAGTCCGGGCGTGGTCATTTACATCATGTTGATGATCTGGTGGTCAATCTTAGGAACATATGGTCACAAGACGCGCCCCCATCCTGTTCCCTGGATCCCAGGTCGGAAGACATCAATGAGATACAACAGCTTCCGTCGGAATTTGAAAGTATAAGGACCCAGGAACAGGGACGGGAACTCATTCAACGAATAAGAGAAGTATGGGGGCCTCAATTAATCAGGATAGGAGGAGTCCCAGAGAATTCCCGGCATGCCCATGTCATGATTGATGCGGATTATCACATGAAGAAGGCTTCCCTGGGTTTGATCAGGGTCGCGGGGATTTCATCCTATCTGGATAAAAGGGTGTTGTCAGATAAGAAACGACTTCTTGAAGGTGAGGATATCTTCGGCCAGGGGATCTCCTTTAACAGATTCTGGTTTCATGTGAAAAACGGGTTTCCCACCTTTCTTGAGTCAGAAGGGATCATCTGGTTGAGAGCATGCCCCATAATCCTGCTTACGGAAAAACAAAGCGCCGAAGTTTCGGGGGAGTTGTCTGATGTCGAGGAAGATGATCCTGTGGCCATGGCCTTTTCCAGGGAATTTTCCGACCGATTTGAACAGGCCTCTACAAATGTGCCTTCTTATGCTGATTTGAAAAACCTGTACATCCTGAAGGCATTACTCGAAGCCATGTACTATAGTGATGCCTGTTCGGATGCCGGTCTTGATATTGATTTTTTTCTGAACGGATACAAATATAAGATGGAAACTTCCATGCCCGATTCCATGCCCGGCTGCGTCAGTTCCAGGGAGGTCTTTTTTGAAGGACCAAAAGGGAGACAGGCATACTGGCATTTTCCGGCAATCTTCGGCGGCGTGCAAATGGCAATGGAAATCACTGACAATCAATTCATGGAGTATAAAGATTTGCAGAGGATCAGGTCGGCAGTCCTGAAGGCAAGACCTTCTCCGGAATCTCTTACCTGGGTTTTCAAGGTATACTGATATCCCATTTTCCACACTGCCCGCCTCCATACCTTAAAGGAATGTATCGTGAGAGCAAAGTATTTTTATGGCTACAATATTGTGGCGGCCGGTTTTATTATCCAGGGGGTGTGCATCGGCGCGATGTTCACCTACGGTGTTTTCTTTAAGGAGTTCCAGGCCGAGTTCGGGTGGTCCCGTGCCATGATATCAGGAGCGTCGTCACTGGGTTTCCTGATGATGGGCGCGTTTGGGATCCTTGCGGGGAGACTGAATGACAAGATCGGCCCAAGGATCATCATCATGGTGTCCGGCACCTCGCTCGGTCTTGGCTATCTGTTCATGTCCATGCTACAGACGCCCTGGCAACTCTATGTGATGTACGGGCTGCTGGCGGGTATCGGTTTCAGCACGCATGATGTCATCACGCTTTCTACGGTAGCGCGCTGGTTCTTAAAGCGCCGTGGCATGATAACAGGCATCGTCAAAGTAGGCACCGGCTTAGGACAGCTCACGGTGCCGCTCATTGCCGCGGCGTTTATCGCGAAATACGGCTGGCGCACATCCTATATCATCCTGGGCGCGGTGGTCCTTTTTACACTCGTGGCCGTGGCCCAGATTATGCGCCGTGATCCGCGGGAGATGGGTCTGCTGCCGGACGGCGGAATCAACGGGTCTGACAGTCCCGGGAACGGGTCCACGGAGCAGGGTGTATCGCTGAGGGCGGCGGTCCGCACGAGACAGTTCTGGACCATGTGCGTGGCGCAGTTTTCGATATTTTTCTGTCTGCTGACGATGATCGTTCACATAGTACCGCATGGCACGGACCTGGGTCTGCCGGCGGGGACCGCGGCGGGTGTCCTTGCGACGATCGGAGGCGTGAGTATGCTGGGAAGGATCGTGATGGGCATAACGAACGACAGGATAGGTGGCAAGCGCTCTCTTATTATCTGCTTTATCGTGCTGCTCTGCGGTCTTATCTGGTTGCAGATAGCCGAAGGGGCCTGGATGCTGTTCGTGTTTGGCGCAATCTATGGTTTTGCCCACGGGGGCTTTTTTACGGTGGTCTCCCCCACTGTGGCCGAGCTGTTCGATACCGGCTCCCACGGTGTGCTCTTCGGCATCATCCTGTTCTGCGGCACGATCGGCGGCGCGATCGGCCCGCTGCTGGGTGGATATATCTTTGACTTGACCGGAAGCTACCAGACCCTCTTCCTTATACTGACCGGAGTGACCGTGGTCGGATTTGCGCTTATCATAATGCTGCGGCCGCTACAGGGCGCGGGAGAAAAATCAGGATCCGAATAGGCAGGTGATCACAGGTTCAGCCCTATGCCGCGTTATTTATCCGGTAAATTTACGTAAAAAGCGGGGTAAGCATCGTGAAAGGTTTTTACAATCAAATCCTGAACATCAATGTTTCCGATCAGAATTATCAGATAGATCCCGTTGACGACCCGGTCCTGGAGAAATACTTAGGCGGCAAGGGGCTCTCCACTTATCTTCTGTTGAAACACAACCCGCCGGGTGTCGATCCGCTGGGCCCTGAAAACCGACTTATCTTTGCCACCGGTCCGGTATCCGGAACACCCATATGGGGCTCCTGTCGTTACGGCATCTACACCAAATCGCCGCAAACCGGGTTTTATTCCGAATCGTATTCGGGAGGCACTGTGGGCGATTACATTGCTAAGACCGGATTTGACGCCGTCATGCTCCACGGCGCTTCAGAGAACCCCTGCTGGATTGAGGTGTCGGACCAGGGAGTG
>DAOUXC010000069.1 GCA_030666795.1 Desulfobacteraceae bacterium | reverse complement strand
CTGCACCCAGCCTGCGTGCCTCCATAAGGACCCTTGAAAGCCTCCTGTCACCCCTTGAAAAAACACCCTCCAACCAACTTAACTCCGGCTGATTCCATTTAACCCGAACATTACCTGACCTGAGCGCTTCCCGGATCAGGTTTATTCTCCTGTGACTTTCCTCTAAAGGGATTTGTGGTTCCCACATAAACGGGGTATGAGATTTGGGCACAAAAGTGGAAATACTGACGTTCAGCTTGGCACTCCTTCCATTCTTTCCGGCAAATCGCATGATCTTTCTGGAAAGACCCACGATATCCTCAAGATCTCTCTCCTCCTCTAAGGGGAGCCCTATCATGAAGTAAAGCTTTATTAAATTCCACCCCGCACCGTAAATGGCCCTGGCCGTTTCCAAAATTTCTTCTTGTGTGAGCCCTTTGTTAATGATCCTTCTCATCCGCTCGTTGCCTGCTTCCGGTGCCAACGTGAAGCCTGTTTTTCTGACCCTCTTCACCTGTTCAATCAATAAAGGGCTCAAGCTGTCCATCCTAAGGGATGGAAGACTTACGGCAACCTTTTCCTTGGATTGGGTATCCATTAAGACCTTCAGGAGAGACTCAATACAGCTATAATCTCCGGTACTCAAAGACAGCAGGGAAAGCTCCTCGTAGCCTGTGAGACTCAAGCCGCTTTCGACCTTCCCGAGGATGGATTCAGGACTTCGTTCTCTTACCGGACGGTATATCATGCCTGCCTGGCAAAACCGGCAGCCACGTGTGCACCCGCGGGCAATCTCCACGGCCAAACGGTCATGAACCGGCTCGGCAAAAGGGACGAGCTGGCGGTCGGGATAGGGAAAATCATCAATGTCGGGCAGGATTGCCTTTTCCACGCACTGATAATCCGGTCTTAGGGGTTCAACATCATGGATGGTCCCGTCACGGTTGTAATGAACGGAAAAATAGGATGGAACATATACTCCCTTGATATGGTATAATTGTGTAAGCAGTTCTTTTTTGCTCTTTGTTTTCCGTTTGTTCGCTTCACGGACCGCCCCGCATATTTCAAGGGCCGCGGCCTCGCCATCCCCGATCACCATAACATCAAAGAAATCGGCCACAGGTTCCGGATTAAAACACGCCGGGCCCCCGGCAATGATAAGGGGGGTCGCATCATCTCTTTCTGAGGCAAGCGCGGGGATTCCGGAAAGATCGAGCATATTTAAGACATTTGTATAGCAAAGCTCATGCTGAAGGCTGAAACCCACGATGTCGAAGTCTGATAGGGGTTTATGGGATTCTAAGCTGGCAAGAGGAATCTTTCGACTTCTCAATTCACTTTCGAGATCGACCCAAGGCGCGAATACCCTTTCCGCGGCCAGCCAGGGCTGACCGTTAAGGATGTTATAAAGTATCTTCAAACCCAGATGGGACATACCCACCTCATACACATCAGGAAAGGCCAACGCAATGGACACCTCAGTCCGGACGGGGTCTTTGCGAACACAATTGACCTCACCCCCGAGGTAGCGGCTTGGACGGTTGATTTTTGAGAACCAGGGTTGGTCTAATATGGAAATCATTTTTTAACTTTCTTGCCGAGAAGTAAAATTAGAGGGAGACACAGGGAATGTTATGGCGATTTCAGCTCCTCCTTCAGAATGATTGCCCCCGCTGACTTCTCCATGAAGGCCTTCCGCTGTGCGCTTTACTGTCGCCAAACCTAAACCCGAACCCCCTTCCTTTGTAGTAAAAAAAGGGACAAAGAGCTGTGAAAGGGCCTTCTCGTCAAACCCGCTCCCCGTATCACGGACAGAGATCCTTGCCCTTTTCGTGTCCGGTTGTGATGTGTCCCGTTCAACACTTGTCAAAACATACAACGAACCACCTTGAGGCATGGCTTCGCAGGAATTCAAAAAAAGATTCCACAAAATCTGCTTGACCTGTTCTGGATCAGATTCAAGAGTTATGGGACCGTGAAAATCCGTATGGACCTCAATATCGTCGATCCGGTGCCGGCTGTTCTTAAAAAGCTCTAAAGCTTCAAGGATCAACTGGTTCAAGTCAAATTTCTCAAGTTTTGCCTTCTTGGGTCTGGCGAAAAGAAGGAAGTCGTTAATCAGATGGTTTAACCGATTGATCTCTCTCGATACAATTTCCATAAGCCGTCTGTTGACATCACCTTCCCCCAGTCCATCTTTTAACATCTGGATTGATCCGCTGATGGAGGCCATTGGATTTCTGATCTCATGGGCGATTCCTGCAGCGAGTTCACCTATCATGGCCAGGCCCTCCACCTTTTTCATCTCTTCCTCGATTTTTTTAATCTCGGTCAGATCTTGAAATATGAGGATGTGTCCTTCCTGGTCTCCCAAAAGCAGCCGAAGAGGGGATATGGAAAGCCTAAGATGCACCTTTTCGGCATTCGATCTCACATAAGGAAGATCCACAAACAGCGGGAACTTTCCCGTCCCCTTAATGGCCGGGATTGCCTCATCCGGCAGGAAATCATTAAGAAAGGGAAGCGTGTCCGTGACCTGCCGGCCAAAGGCGCCCTTGGCATCAATCCTAAAAATTTTCTCGGCAGCCGGGTTGAAAAGGATAATCCTGTTGTGCCCGTCTATAGCAATCAGGCCTGCGGTAATGCTGTTGATAATGCTTTCATTAAGGATCTTCAGCTTGTCAACATCGATTTGTTTTGCCTTCAGTTCAACCCCGCTTTTTCTCGCTTGCTCAGACACATAACTGCTGAGAAATGCCACAACATAGAAAGCAACAATATTAACGAGTATTATAAAAAACAGATAAGAACTTTGATATTGCTCGGGATAACTCAACCGGCTCCCCAAAGGATGAATCACTCCGTAATAGTGCAGGTCTAACAACAGACCATAGAAAATGCTGCTCAAGGAGGCGACCATCATTCCTCCTTTACGATAGAGCATAATGCTGCCGTAGATAATGCACAGGAAATAGAGGGAAGAAAATATACTCTCTATCCCACCGGTAGAGTATAAAACGGCGGTTACAAAGACAACGTCAAGTAGGAGCTGGAGATAGGCAAACAAGAAAAGCTTTTTTGAATGTTTTTAGACTAAAGCATAGACAAATGTCAAGAAATAGACAATTGCGATAAGCAGGTAATGAAACGTCTGAATATGGCCGAAGTATGTCTGGGTCGCTTTTATGTGTATGAATATGGAAGCGCCTAAAAGGAGGGAAACAAAAATAACCCTCAAGAACATGAGGGATAGAAGTCGACCGGAGAGCTCCGACTGAACAATTTTCGGCTCAGAGCTGATCATGTGACAGTGATTATCCCATCGCTGCTGCCATCTTGAAGATGGGCAGATACATGGCTACAACCAGTCCGCCTATGGAACCGCCTAAAAATACCATAAGCAGGGGTTCTAACATTGAGGTGAGGGCCTCTACCGCCGCGTCCACCTCATCGTCATAAAAATCAGCAATTTTTTCGAGCATGGTATCCAATGCGCCCGTGGCCTCGCCCACGGAGATCATCTGCACTACCATACGGGGAAAGATATCGGTCTCCCCAAGCGGTTCGGCAATGGTCTGTCCTTCGGCAATACTGGCGCGAACATCGAAGATCACCTCTTCTAATATGACATTGCCCGAGGTCTTAGCCACGATTTCCAGGGCATCCAAAATCGGTACGCCACTCTGGATCATGGTTCCGAGGGTCCTTGTAAATCTCGCGACAGCCGATTTTCTGAGCAGGTCCCCGAATACGGGCAGTTTCAGGGAAATGGCGTCCGTAGTTCTCCTTCCGCCTTTGGATTTTCTATACTGCTTGAATGCGACCACAAGACCGATGATGCCCAAAAGAACCCAGTGTATATTACTTTTCAGAAAGTTACTCATGGCAACAACGATCTGTGTAGGCACCGGCAGGGCCGAGCCAAAACTCGAAAACATGTCTTCAAAAACAGGTATGACAAAAACAAGGATCACGGCGATGACCAGTATTGCAATGGCCACGACGACGATGGGATAGGTCATGGCGCCCTTGATCTGAGATTTGAGTTTTTCCGCCTTTTCTATATAGGCGGCCAAACGTTGCAAGATGGTATCCAGGATACCTCCAACCTCACCCGCGGCTACAAGATTCACAAAAAGATCATCAAATTGTTTTGGGTGCTTTCCCAGGGCCTCACCCAGGGTTGAACCGCCTTCAACATCCTTTGTGATCGCTTTCAGAATTCTCTTGAACGTTACGTTCTCATTTTGCTCGGCAAGAATGTTGAGCCCCTGGACAAGGGGAAGACCTGCATCAATCATGGTGGAGAACTGCCTCGTGAATATCACGATATCCTTTTTAGTGACCTTGGGTTGCATGAACGCAACATTTTCAAAGATATCTTTTGGCTTTGGCTTTATTTTAGTAACCGTCAGGTTGCGCCGCTTCAGTTGAGAAAGGGCGATTTTTTCATCGGCAGCTTCCAGTTCACCTTTGAGAGTCTTACCCTTTTTTGTCTGTGCAACCCAGATAAAAATCGGCATAGTTGTCCTCCTTATGAGCCCGTCCGAGAATGAAAAATATTCTGCAAGGTCAAGGAAGGTGAAGATTCTAATCGCAGCAATACACTGAGTATTTTGAGGATTAAAATCCGAGCCTGACACAGAGATTGCGGAAAGCAACCATTCTCCGACAGTCTATTAGGCCTTTTCATGGTCTAAAAGGAATCGGTTACCTTGGTCAATGGATTTTATACCTTATTACCATAATTTTCTATTTTTTAAAAATCTATTTATATAAGTTTATATAATTTAGCAGGTTATGTCAAGAGTTCTGTCTCCTTGATTGTACTTTCCATTTGTTCAAGAAAAAAGCCCCTGTTAAGAAAAAATGCCCTCTGAAGAGCCCTCGTGTTTTCATACAAATTGAGTAATTTTTCACATATTGTTCTTGACAAAGGGGGTGTGTTAAATATTATAGGGCAGCCTTACAGAAATGTCTTGAAAATTAGGCTTCTTAGGTTGTTTAAATGGGAATCGGGGAAGTCATTTCAGGACAAAAGCGGGCATTTTGCAATGATCCCGGTTTATTAAAGTCAGGGATTGCATTAAAATTTTCGGTTTTAAAAATATATAATTTCAGGAGGTAGTTGTCGTGAGTGAAATCATAGCCCCCATGGGTGGAAAGGTGCTTGAAGTGAAAGTGAACGTAGGTGATACGGTCAATGATGGAGACGAGGTCATTATCCTCGAGGCCATGAAAATGGAATTACCTGTGGTCGCGGAAGCGTCCGGCACGGTAAAAGAAGTAAAATGCAATAAAGGCGAAGCCGTGGAAGCGGAAGCCGTTATGATCGTCCTTGAGTGATGCCAAAGAAAAAAATATAATTCTGCATAATAGTTGGTACTATTGCAAATATTATCGTTTGAAGGCACTTTGTTTCAAAACGATAGGATGCTCTTAGGGAATGTTTTCTCGATACCGAGGAAAAATTTTCAAGGCAAGTGAAAGACACGGAACCTTGAGCGGGTTAGGCAGGCCCAAAACGTCCTCAAAGTAGGCTACTGCTACGTCTACGGCCGTTTTGACCTTGTCGCTCCCGTTCAAGGTTTCGTGATCTTGGACTTGCCCTCAGAACTTTCGCTCGATCTCGCTACAGAGCCATTCTCGGACAGCCTCCTAGGAATTTACAGCCGGTCGCAGTAGAAGACTGTCCACGGACAGCCATCTTGTTGTGTTACGTTTTACCTGATTTCTTAAATAACTTTTTTTGCATAGGGGTTTTATGCCGGGAGGTCCATTTATGGCCATGGAAGACAAAATCAAGGAACTGGAGAATAGAAACCTTGAAGCCGAGTTAGGCGGCGGTCAAAAGCGCATAGACCAGCAACACGCCAAAGGGAAACTGACAGCAAGGGAGAGGATCGATTATCTTCTTGATAAGGGCAGTTTCCAGGAGGTTGACAGGTTTGTGGTCCACAGGTGCTATGATTTTGGAATGGAGAAAAATAAGTTTCCCGGCGATGGTGTGGTAACCGGTTACGGCACTATAAACGGAAGGACGGTCTTTCTTTTTGCCCAGGATTTCACCGTATTCGGGGGATCCCTTAGTGGACCCTTCGGCGACAAAGTCTGCAAGATCATGGACCTGGCCATTAGAAGTGGTGCGCCAGTAGTCGGACTGAATGACTCGGGAGGGGCCAGAATCCAGGAAGGGGTCAGGAGTCTTGGAGGCTACGGGGAAATATTCAAGCGAAATGTCTGGAGTTCAGGAGTCATTCCCCAGATATCGGTAATAATGGGACCCTGTGCAGGGGGGGCGGTTTATTCGCCGGCCCTCACCGACTTCACTATCATGGTCAAGAAGTCAAGCAATATGTTTATCACAGGTCCACAGGTTATCAAGGCGGTCACATCCGAGGAGGTTACCGCTGAGGAACTCGGTGGTGCCATGACCCATAACACAAAAAGCGGGGTAGCCCACTTTGCCGAGGATTCGGACCAGGCGGCCCTTGACAGGGTAAAGGAGATCCTTTCATTTCTGCCCCAGAATTATCGCGAAATGACACCGATAGCGGAATGCACCGATGATCCGGATCGGACAGACCCATCATTGAACGAAATAGTGCCCACAAATCCCAGGCTTCCATATGATATAAAGGAAATCATCCGGACGGTATTGGATAACAAAGAGTTTTTAGAGGTACAGAAGCACTATGCAAAAAACATGGTGGTCGGCTTTGGCCGTCTGAACGGCATTGCAGTAGGAGTTATAGCCAACCAGCCCAAATTTTTAGCGGGCTGTCTGGATTGCGACGCATCTGTAAAATGCGCCAGGTTCGTCCGGACTTGTGACGCCTTTAATCTTCCCCTGGTTACCTTTGTTGATGTTCCGGGCTATCTGCCCGGAGTGAACCAGGAATACGGGGGCATCATCAAACATGGCGCCAAGATCATTTACTCATACTCTGAAGCAACGGTCCCCAAGATGACTGTGGTCACCCGCAAGGCTTACGGCGGGGCCTATATTGCCATGTCAGGCAAGCACCTTGCAGCCGATATCAACTATGCCTATCCTACAGCCGAGATCGCCGTAATGGGGCCTGAAGGAGCAGCCAACATTATCTTTAAAAAAGAGATTTCCGAAGCCGATGATCCGAACGCAACCAGGAATAGATTAATTGAAGAATACAGAAATAATTTTGCCAGCCCGTTCAGGGCCGCTGAATTAGGTTACATTGATCAGGTAATATTTCCGGAAAACACCAGGCCAAGGCTGATCAAGGCCCTGACAATGCTTAAAACCAAGAGGACATCCATACCCGAGAGAAGACACGGAAACGTTCCCCTTTAAGTATTTGCCTTTTCCGCCTCCATTTTTCTGACTATAGAGGATATGATTCTCCCTGAAACAGACATCCCCAAAAAGAGAATCATAAGGACCACAAACACGCCAATATATCTGAGAATAAGGGTTCCGATAATCCAGGTCCAGTTGTCTTTCACGATGGTGACGGTGGTTCCCTTTTCATCATCTCTTGAGATGGTGATGGAATGCCATTCGAGATTTCCATCGTCTTCAATATAAGTGGCATCCTTCCACTCCCGAAATTTAATATCCTTAAACGCTTTCAGAGCCTCCCTGTAAAGTACAACGACCTGATCATGGGATAGCGTTGTCTTTAATTCCAGCCGGGCATCGGTTTTAATGATCTCTTGTCCCTCACCTATGACCGGGGCCCCGAGAAAGTCCTCCGCGCCGGCGGAAAAGGGATACAAACATAACAATAACAAGAAAAGAGTCTTGAGCTTTTTCATTTTCCAGCCTTTCATAGAATTACGCAGCGATTTTATTTATTAATCAAACATTGCTATAAACATACCGGCCGCGGCGGCAGACCCGATTACTCCCGCAAGGTTGGGGCCCACGGCATGCATCAAAAGATGATTGGTCTTGTCATATTTCATGCCAACCATCTGGGATACCCTTGCCGCCATTGGCACGGCCGAAACCCCTGCCGCGCCTATTATGGGATTTATTTTTTCTTTGAGAAAAAGATTCATAATCTTGGCGGTCAGGATACCGCCCATGGTGCAGACACCAAAATCAAGTAGACCAAGGCTGAAAATAAAAAGCGGCTTCCAGCTCAGGAACCTGTCCGCATGCATGGTGGCACCAACGGAAATACCAAGGAATATTGTTACAATGTTCATCAAGGATCCCTGTGCCGATTCAGTCAGTCTCCCCACAACACCGCTTTCCTTCATCAGGTTACCTAACATAAACATACCCATTAAGGGAATGACGGCAGGAACAAGAAGGGCAATAATGCCTGACGCGATCAAGGGAAAAAAGATCTTTTCCTGTCTTGAAACGGGTCGCAACTGACGCATGCGAATCTTTCTTTCCCTGTCATTTGTAAATAATCTTATAAGGGGCGGCTGAATGAGGGGCACCATGGCCATGTAAGAATAGGCGGCTAATGCATTGGGGCCTAAAAGCTGTGGGGCCAGATGCTGGGTCAAATAAATGGTCGTTGGTCCGTCTGCCCCGCCGATGATGCTCACGGACGCGGCCTCCTTGAGTGTAAAACCCACCAGAACAGTGCCGGTAAATGTGATGAAAACCCCTAATTGAGCACCCGCGCCTATAAGCAGGGTCTTGGGATTGGCAATGAGCGGCCCGAAATCGGTCATGGCCCCCAAGCCTAAAAAGATGATGCAGGGTATGACCTCCCATTCGAGGCCGTAATGGTAAAATACCTGCAAGAGCTGGGCGTGGCCGTGGGAATGACCCATGAGCGGTACAAGGGGAAAGTTGACAATAAAGATTCCGAAACCGATGGGGAGCAACAGAAGGGGTTCATATTTCTTTGCAATAGCCAAATATATGAAAAGGAGGCCCACACACCACATAACAACGATATTCCACTGGAAATTGTATATCCCTGTAGTGTGAAGCGTGCCATATAACATGTCCAGGATTTCATTGACCGTCATTTTATATCCCTCTTTTGAGGTTTTTGATTAATTTTCATCCGTTCACCTTAAGATGAGCAATCACTCATAGTGCATTTTGATTACATTGTGGCTATAATAAGGCTACAAATCTTTGTCAAGATGAAAAATTTGGAGGTTATCAATTTTGATTTTAAAAAAAAGGTTTGACAGTCTGTCGGTTGCTAAAATATCTTCTGAGTATTCAAATCATTAGATGAAATAGAAACAGGAGGATAAAAATGTCTGAGGAAAAGGGCCGGGAAGAGCTGTTAGGGGCATTCAAGAAATGGGCGGACGGTGTGGAACAGAAGCTGAGTAAACGACCGGAAAGGAAGGAGGAATTTGTCAACACTTCGGGCATCCCCGTAAACAGGGCCTACACCCCTCTTGACCGGACTGATGATAATTATCTCCCGGAGATCGGTTTACCAGGAGAATATCCCTATACCAGGGGGGTGCAGCCTACCATGTACAGGGGCCGGTACTGGACCATGCGCCAGTATGCCGGATTTGCCTCGGCAGAGGAATCCAACAAGCGGTACAGGTTTCTCCTGGACCAGGGACAGACAGGATTATCCGTGGCCTTCGATCTCCCAACCCAGATAGGCTATGATTCGGATGATGAAATGGCCATCGGAGAGGTGGGGAAAGTGGGTGTTGCCATTGACTCCCTGAAGGACATAGAAACCCTTTTTCACAAGATACCTCTGGACAAGGTGAGCACCTCCATGACCATAAATTCCCCGGCGGCGGTCCTTTTGGCCATGTATATCGCCATGGCCGAGAAGCAGGGCGTTCAAGCAGAAAAGCTAAGGGGGACCATACAAAATGACATCCTGAAAGAATACTCTTCACGGGGGACCTATATCTTTCCCCCTAAACCTTCCATGAGGATTATCACGGACATCTTCTCCTATTGCACTAAAAAGGTCCCCATGTGGAACACCATCAGTATCAGCGGTTACCATATAAGGGAGGCCGGTTCCACCGCGGTGCAGGAGGTGGCCTTTACGTTGGCCAACGGGATCGCTTACGTGGAAGCGGCCCTGAAAGCAGGGCTTGATGTGGATACCTTTGGTCCCAGGCTCTCCTTCTTTTTTAATTCCCATCTTGATTTTCTTGAAGAAATTGCCAAGTACAGGGCGGCCCGGAGGTTGTGGGCCAAGATCATGAAGGAGCGGTTCAGTGCAAAAAACCCCAAGTCTATGATGATCAGATTTCATACCCAGACAGCGGGCTGTACCCTGACCTTGCAGCAGCCCAAAAACAATATCGTAAGGGTCGCGTTTCAGGCCATGTCAGCGGTCTTAGGTGGCACCCAGTCTCTGCACACGAATTCCATGGACGAGGCCCTTTGCCTGCCGTCCGAAGAGGCAGTCCAGATAGCCCTTCGTACGCAACAGTTGATAGCGTACGAGACCGGTGTGACCGACACGGTGGACCCCTTAGCCGGTTCTTATTATTTGGAGGCCCTTACCAGGGAAATATTTGAGAGGGCGGAGGAATATATTAATAAGATAGATGACATGGGAGGCGCGGTACCCGCGATTGAGCAGGGATACATCCAACGGGAAATCCAGGACAGCGCATATAAATACCAGCTCGATATCGAAAAAGAAGAGAGAATTGTAGTAGGGCTGAATCGCTTCCAGGTGGAAGAGGAAAAACCGACCAACCTGTTGAGAGTGGACCCTGCGGTCCGGGAAGCCCAGATTAAGAGACTTAAAGAACTCAAATCCGAAAGAGATAACGAAAAGGTGAACAAAAGTCTTTCCGATTTGAAGCAGGTCGCACAAGGAGAAGATAACCTCATGCCCTATATCCTGGACGCGGTCAAGGCCTATGCCAGTCTTGGAGAGATCTGCAACGTCTTAAGGGAGGTATTTGGGGAATATCAACAGGTCAGCACGCTGGGAAGATGAATAATAAATGATAGACGGCTCAATTCATTTGGGTATGCAGCGCACGGCTTTAGCCGTGCCAAGATATAAGGAGAGCTAAATTATGAATACACGAAAAAAGATTAGGGTTCTGGCAGCCAAACCGGGACTTGACGGCCATGACAGGGGTGTCAAAGTAGTGGCCAGTGCCTTGATGGATGCCGGCATGGAGGTAGTATACACGGGTCTCCGCCAGACCCCTACTCAGATTGTTGAATCTGCTATTCAGGAAGATGTGGACGTCATTGCCATGAGTATCCTGTCCGGCGCCCATGATTATCTGTTTCCAAAGGTGATGGAGCTGTTAAAGGAAAAAGGCGTTGAGGACATGCTGGTCCTGGGTGGCGGTATCATCCCGGATGAAGACATTCCCGGATTGAAGAATTCGGGTATTGCGGAAATTTTCGGACCCGGAACCACAACAGAACAGATCATAGATTATATCAGAGATAATGTTTGAACCTAAAGTGATCGGTTCAAGGTTCAGGGTTCACCGTTCGGGGGTTAAAACCTTTGAACCGTTGAACCCTGAACCTCATAACCCAGACCGACCGATGTCTAATTTTTGAGCAAAGTCCTAAAAATTAGGGGTATTGCAGTCACCAAATAAATAGTTTTTACGAAGTCTGGACTCACAACTGTCGGCCAAACTCCAGGGTATTTTTGTTGATACTGATTTGCATGTGCTGCTGGAGCATCTCATAGCCCCTTTCCGTGAAGGGAAGGTAAACCAGAACGGAATCCTTTATATTAAACTTGATCTGCGGTAGATGGGGAAAGACGTTTTTTTTGTTGACCGCCGAGCCCGCCAGGATGACCTTCATGGACTGGATTGCCTCGCCCCTCGGCAGTGTCACAGGGTAGAGGTTTTTCTTTGGAATTATCTCTTTTGTGTCAAAGTGTTTCTGGGACACGGTAAACTGCCTTGAAAGGTGCAAAAATACCTTTGGCCGAATCTTAAAGGCCGGGGTCCAGAAACGCATGTCCTCTGTTTCCCAGTCTTTTCCAATCACCCTGGGCTGGTTGGTGAGCCGAATAAAATCGGCAAAGGAATTGATTTCCACACCCTGAGCATTGGCGGATATCCTCCAGAAGGGCAGATATACCGTGTTTTCCCCCTGACCCGGGACAAATTGGTATTTCACAGGAATAAATTTGCCTTTTGACGCCTCCCAGGCCGTCTTGCAGTTGCTGCAGGTCATGACCACGCTATCCCTTTCACCGTCCAGGTTCCAGCCGCACTGCGGGCACAGGGTTGCCATAAACGTCAGATGCCACCGGGGACTTTTATTTATGGACGCCACAAGGGTTTCCGGGCCCCCCGGAAGTCCGGTGATTGCCCTGTTTAATACCGCATCAAAGAGCCTGTCATTCTTTACGTACAAAGGGAGATAGATAAGGCTGAGGGTCTCGCCGATATAGGCCCTGTGAAGGATACCCTCGGACGAGGAACCCGTAGAGAGTCTTCCCGCCCTTTCTAATATTTTGCTTGCCTTAAGGGAAAATCGCAGGAACGAACCCTCTGTATCCGGCGTGACAAATTTCATTTTCATGGCTTGAG
>DAOUXC010000185.1 GCA_030666795.1 Desulfobacteraceae bacterium | reverse complement strand
TCGGAGCCAGGGGGTCCCCCATCCCATAACAGCCTGAAATCACGAAGGCCTTCCAGCAGTCACTACAAAAAGACCGCTTCAACCTTCAACCTCGCAATCATGTGTTGTCTTGAGGCGTACTCATTAATCGGATGAACCATTTATGAGACTAATTTGAAAGGAGAACCAAGGCGTGGACTTCAAGGTGATGCTTACGACTTTCGGGATGATATTTTTAGCTGAACTGGGCGATAAAACTCAACTGGCTACCTTTGCCTTCGCTGCTGAGAGCAAAACGCGCTTAGCGGTATTTTTAGGTGCCGCGGGTGCTCTTATTTTGACTTCTTTGCTGGCCGTTGTCTTTGGCTCCGCCGTGAGCAGGCTGATTCCGGCGAACTATATTAAAATAGGTGCCGGCGCTTTATTCGTCCTGCTGGGTTTATGGATGCTGTTGTATCCGGGAGCCAGATAGAGGACAGGCAGAAAGCTTTTTTGCATTAGGGGTTTGTCGGAATACTGGAACTTAAGAGGCTGTTGGAAAATGTGCAGATGTAAAAAGAGGCCGGTAAAAGGCACAGGGCACAGGGCACAAGGAAAAGCAAGTGTCCAAGCTGATGTAATCGATGATCTTTTCCGTGCGCCTTGTGCCGATTATACGTACGTCGTAGTGACTTGCCCTGTTTAATCGGCTACGCCGTCTCGCTAAGCGAGAATTCAACAGGGCGAGGATGAGCACAACGCGGCTTGAGCCGTGCGAAATTCCGCTTCGGCGGGGAGATGCGGGTTTTCCAAAAGCCTCCTAGGACATTAAATGTCATTCCTTTCATTTATCCTTGATACGTTCTTTAAGCTTCCTTCTGATGAGAAGATATCCGGCAATAACGAAGAACAGACCTGCAATGAAAACGGGATCGTTTTGTTCTGCCATGCCGTAAGCCACTCCTGAAACGCCCAGGACACACGCGGTTCCGATGAATATTTTTTGGGTTTTGGAATTCATTGGGAATAATCTTCCGTTACAAACACATTTTCGCGATAATATTTCAATTCCTTGATGGACTCTTCAATGTCGCTCATTGCCAGGTGGGCCTTTTGCTTTTCAAAAGAGGGTAGGGAAGGGTACCAGTTCTTGACAAGTTCCTTGATTGAGCTGACATCAATATTGCGATAGTGCAAAAAGGCCTCCAGCCGGGGCATGTACTTTATCAGGAACCGGCGGTCCTGCCACACGGAATTGCCGCACAGGGGAGCCTTCCCTTTCTCGCAGAAGCGGGAAACAAAATCCAGCGTTTCCTCTTCCGCGCGCCGGCAGTTGAAGGAGGAGGCCTTAACCCGGTCTAAGAGTCCCGATGCCTGATGGTGTTCCCTGCTCCACTCTTCCATTGAGGAAAGGATATGTTCGGGATGGTTTATGGCCATGTCGGGACCCTGGGCGACAATATTGAGACTGCCGTCGGTTACAATGGATGCGACTTCGACTATAACTTGTATTTCAGGATCGAGCCCGGTCATTTCCAAGTCTATCCAAATCAGGTTAGGTTTCATTTTTGGCTCCTGCGGGTATGATATCTTCTAATCGTTCATTATGGAATAAATAATTGACAGGATAAACATGTTACAGAGCCTGGGTTAAAAAGACAAAGGGATTTTATCTGTTATTGGAGAATTCGTGATTTTGCAAGTTACACGACAGGGAGACGCAAACTCCGGATAGCCCTCATAAATGCCCGCAATGTGGAGCTGAAATAACCTTTCCTGTAATCCGGAGACTGTTATGGAGTATCGAGGCATTCAACTAAGTAATGGCTATCCGGAGGCTTTAGTAATTTCAGGTATGCATATGATCATACAGTTTTCCCAAATAGAAAAGGCAGGGTCATTTTCGGCCCTGCCTTTTCTATTTATATCTGATCAATGATGTTGAATTAATCTTTTCTGAACTTCCTCCGGAGCCCTGCAAGACCGATCAGACCGGCACCGAACAGGAACATGGTGGCGGGTTCGGGGACGACAGCGGTTGGAGATCCAAATGCAACAACAACATCACTTGTATTTACATCTGATATGAATTTACTCCAGTCAACAATGTTAGATTCTAAAGTAATATCTATTATTACTGAGTCTTGAAAGTATGGGTAAGCATTGGTCCCTGGGTAATAATTGCTCAGCACACCATAATCCGGCCCTGCAATCAGATTTCCATTATTAAAAGATGTGAAAAATTCATTCTCCACAGCAGCTGTCATAGTTGAAACTACTGCGTTAACCGACTTGGTTGTCACTTCGCCCTGTTTGAAATAGCCTTTTGAGGGTTCATTATCATATCCCCAATAAGGAGAAGGATCACTGATAGTGCCTTGGGGGAATAGATTTGTGGGAGAAACATTTCCTCCATCAATCTTATTGCTGATTAAATTAAAGCCGATACCAGTAAGCATAACGGTTGCTGGAAAATCACCTACAATACCATCCAATGTCAGGTTTGTTAGTATCATCTGGAACACGTTATCACCTACTGTTGTTCCATCAGAAAATTCTACGGATGCGTTCAATTTAGAGGGGTCAAAGGTGACATCCTGTTGCCAGATAATTTCATCAATTTGAATATTGCCTGCGTGCGATGTCGGCGTAATAACCAAAAAAGTAAGCGCTACCAGTAAGATTGCGGTCATTATATTCCGTTTCATAAGCGTGCTCCTTTCAAGCCACTAAATATAAAGTTATACAATATCTAAGCAATAGGCGTGCCATGGATTGGCGGAAATGAAAAAAATTATCGATGTAATCGCAAGCTATTTTTTTGTTTTAAATATCAAAACGTTAGAGCTTGTCCCTTTACAACTTAGATTGTTAAAGGGGGGGGAATTGAAATGTGATCTGAGAAAAGTATGTAAAAAAATACCAAAAAATATGTAATTCAATTCCACTTGTTGGCAAAAAATTACACACTAAGGTCCGGTTATGGCTTGATTTGTCAACAAAAGCTCGGGATGGTTTTGATCAAAGTAAAACGGGTCAAGGTTGGGGAAGGCTTCGCGGACTCACCCTAAAGGGCGGGCCCGCATCACCTTCGTTTGAGGGGTCAGTGTACTTCCGGGATTATTCTCCTTCTTTTTCGCGGTCTTTTTTTCTAAACCACCTGTCCCAGAAACCCTCTTTTTCTTTTGTCTTTTGCTCCCCTTCCAATTTTTCCTTTGCCTTCTTTCCCTTTTCTTTTTTTAATTTTTTTTCTTTTTTCATCTTCTCCTTTTTGGCTTTTTCTTTGACCTTTTTCTTTTTTTTCAGAGCGTCTGATTCGCCATTTTTATCTTTGCTCAACCCCGGCGGGCTCAAGTCCCCTTTCTTTTCGATTCCGGGAGGCGCATCGCCCTGCCAGCCTTTCTTTTCACCCTTTTCCCAACCAGCCGGACTGCCACTGCTGCCCTTTCCCTTGCCTTTGCCTTTTGCAAGGCCTTGTGAACCGACCAGCAACAGCGATAAAAGCGTCACAAGACTCCAGTACATAATCTTTTTTTTCATAATTGCCTCCTTTGCGCGGGTCCTTCCTGTCCTATTGTAAACTCGGGTAATTATTAAATTTACCATTAGCATATGGACCTGTCCATTATATTTTTTTGGTGGTGAGGCAGTCGAATTCGATTTCCCGGCTTACCCGTCAGGGTGGTAAAGGTGTGTAAATTCTTACCACACAGTGGAGTTGTTTTTCGCATAAGGATGGCATTTTTTTACATACTTTTGCTCCGAAAAAATTCTACAGCCTTACCATCAAGGGAATGGGTGGAGCAGTTATTATGTAACCTTATGATTTTTATGAATAAAAAATATTCCAACGATTTTTATAAAATTCTTCAACTATTGGCCCGTTATTTGCTTTTATTCAGAATAAGATCAAAGTTGAGATACTGAAGCAGCGTCCTTTCCGGATACAAACAGATTAAAATACGGGTAAGAGAACATGGTAGACAGATTTCTTGCTATTCAACATCGTCTCAATCCTCTTCACATATATTGCCGCCTTTTGGACAGGGGTTTAGGCATGGGTTTATCTGCTTCAATATGCAAATTCTATGAAATCGCAATATACTTCTGGATAAGTTGGACAATCAAAACCATGGTTCATTTTTTTTGTGTTATGAATAGTTCTCTTTCTGTTCAGAGAGAGATGAGAAGGAATTGATAATAATCAAATTATCAGCATTAAAGGCGCATTCATTTTTAACAATTCAGATGAGGGAATTGGAATATGTTATGGGCAAGGGACTCTTTGATCGATAGGCGCTCCGAAGAGGACAGACGCAGGGGCTATAATCCTGATTACTTCCTGAACGGAGGAGTGGAAAGAAGGAAATGGACAGAGCGAAGATCCCAAGTGGAGCGGAGATTAGGATGGATCAGGTTGAACAGGTGGTACAGTGTTCCTCTAAGGGTGATTACAAAGGCAAATGGTACTTGGAATAGCTAATCCTCTCCAGAGTTACCAGTTATTCGGGTAGAGTCAGAAATGGCGCTGCCTTTTTTGTTTTTGGCCTGCCCGTTCGAAACCTGCGCTGTACAAAACAATCTGTCCGAGCCTGACAAAAAAGTAGATTACGGAAAAGACATATGCCGGCAAGTAGAGCCACCAGGCAAAAGGATCGGGAATTCCGGTGTAGTGCATATCGCCCGGCAGGCGTATGATGTTTTTCCAGTCCCAGCAGAAGGCGACTATCATCAGCATGCCGCAGCCCAATTCAATGACCCAGTCATACCAGCGCCACGCGATGACACAGCCCTTTTCTTCATAGTAGATGATAAGTGATCCGGCTGCTGCCATTGCCAGGGCTATCAAAACCGGTGTTATGACCGGACCCACCCACGGGAGGGGCACAAAAAAGAGAAGATCCCAGGTCATGAGGTTCTCAGGCCATCCGACCATGACCCAAAGCCAGATGTAATAGAATATGTCCCAGATCCCGAATGCGATCATGAAAAAGCAGAATTTTTGAAGAGCATTCTTTCCGGATGCGCAGCCCACCGCCGCGAGCATCAGGATCGTGGCGATCTCCCGGCCGAACTCGATGTGCATCAGATGGTCAACAACGAGTTTGCCGTCCCTCCATTCCAGCACAACAGGGAAGTAGAAAGAACCCTCAAAGTAGATCTCACGCAGATAGACAACAACCGCGCCCTCCACATAGGCGAATGCAATGGCAAAAGTAACCACCCAGATCCAGCGCCAGAGAGTTTCCCCTGACGGTTTTTGTGGGCTTATGGTTTGTTTATTGTTCCTTGTTGCCATCACACCTGAAATTGATAAGAATCCCCAAAGCGGTCCATTAATTCCTTAACCCGCCTCTTTGGTTCCTCGGGATTTTCAGACGGGTAGGCGCAAGTGGGTGTTTCTATGATGCCCATGTCTGAGAGAATCCCTTTGATTATGGGCACGGGCATTTGATGATAGATGTCCCTCAGATTCTGCAGATAACCGCCTGACTCCCAGACCTGCTTGAGGGAGTCAGGGTAGTCTTTTTGATCACCCGTTAAATTAAGGGAGGAGCCGGCGACCCTTTGCCATGCCTTTGGAGTCAGATTGGCGCCTAAGGATACTACCCCGCTTGTGCTTGGATGGTCCAGGAAATGGGTTTCGTCTCCGTCATAGATCCTGAAATTGGCCCGTCTTCGGGATGCCCTTTGATAGTTATGGGCCCTGTCAAGAGAGCCATTAAAGACCAAACCGACCATTTTCTCTAAGTAGGTGAGCTCCTTCAGGATGCTTGTGCGGATGTTATTTCTTTTAACAGGCCTGGCCAGTCCTTTTATCAATTCAGGATCATTATGGAGGATAAAGGGCTGATCCACCATGGAGCACAGGTCCTCACAATGGTCAGGAAGTCCCCGGTTGCTGTGATAATAGAGAGGTGTGTCCACCCAGAAAACCCGTCCCTGATAACCCCGTTTTTCAAGCACCTTTTTATTGATCAAAAGGGTCTTCCTTGTTTTTTCCTCTGTATCCCCTGTGACCCATATCAGGATGGGAACCCGGCCTCGGATCACAACAAGGGCCTTTTCAACGAGTTCCAGGCGCTGATCAGACTCAAGATTCGTTCCTTCTCCTCCGCCGGGACCGGCCAAAAGGATTGCCTGGGCGTGAGGGGTTATTCGATCCAGAAGTCTTCCCAGCCCGGGACCATCAATGGACCTGTCGGTTTTAAGCGGGGTAATCAGGTCAACTATGAGCCCCCGGGGTGCGATTAATGCCTCCATTGATTCTGAATTCCTCTCTTCCTAAGAGGTCGTGAAGATGGACAAGGCCCTTGACGCAATTGAATCTATCCACAATGGCAAGGTGGGTAATTGCGTTGAATTCCATGAGGCCCAATGCCTCTGCCGCGGTCTGGTCTTCGTCGATGGTCATGGGGGAGGGGGACATAATATCCTCCACCCGCAACTCAGGGATGTTTGTTTCCTTGATAAGCGCCCTCCGCAAATCGCCATCCGTGATAATGCCTGTAAGCTTTTGGTCCTTGTCAACGATTAAGGTGGCGCCGATCTTTTTGGCATTTATTTCATCGAGAGCCTCCCTAACCCGCGTGCCTAACAGGACTTTCGGGATATGGTCCTCTGTAAGCATGACCTGGCTGACCCTAATGGCAAGGCGCTCTCCAAGGCTTCCTCCCGGATGAAATTTCCTGAAATCATCCCGGTCAAAACGCCTTCGATTGATCAGGGCCACCGCAAGCGCGTCACCCATGGAAAGGGCGGCCGTAGTGCTGGCCGTCGGAGCCATGCCCATGGGACATGCCTCCCTTTCCACGCCCACGTCAATCACCACGTCGGATGCCTTTGCCATGGGTGAATCGAGCCCCCCGGTGAATGCGATAATCTTAGCCCCCATTTTTTTGAGAATAGGTAATATAGTGTTGATTTCAACTGTTTGCCCGCTATGGGATATGGCCAAGACGATATTGTCGTGGGTTACCATGCCCAAGTCCCCGTGCGTGGCCTCCGCGGGATGAAGGAACAGGGAAGGGGTCCCGGTACTGTTAAAGGTGGCAACTATTTTTTTGGCGATCAGACCCGATTTTCCCATGCCTGTGAGAATGATCCTACCTTTGGCCTCAAGAATCATATCTACGGCCTTTTCAAACTCGGGGCCAATACGTTCCACTAAGTCTAAAATGCTCTGGGCCTCAATTTTCAGGACTTCTTTTGCTTGTTCAATGACCATAAGGTATTTTTCCGATAAGTGTTCGAAGGTTACACCCTAATTGAGTCAAAACTCAATTAGGGAGCTGTCAGCGATCAGCGGTCAGCCTTCAGCCTGGGAATTTTGGCCATAGATTTATATGTCTTCTATATCAATTTTATCATTGTCT
>DAOUXC010000055.1 GCA_030666795.1 Desulfobacteraceae bacterium | reverse complement strand
CGGAATCGAAAAAAAGACTGCTTCAACCTCCCCATCTGCCAACTTCATATCTGAACTGTTTCGCGGTGCTCATTTGCCGGATGAACCTATCACTCTGGGGTCGAAAAGATTCTATCCAGGCGGAAGTATTTATAATACCTTTGTCCATCTTTTCTCATTTCTTCGAGTTCATCGAGGGAATACCCAAATTCATAATTTTCTATAAGAGCGGTCAATCTTTCTCTCTTTTTTGACCCGTGTCTTGGCTTCTTTCAGAAGCTCATTCTGATAAGATCCTGCCATCTCATAGCCACATGTAGTTAATATCTGTTATGCCAAGCCCAGATATTGGGCTCAACCCTGTCATAAAAATTCCCAAGTAGTTCATTTTTCTGAACTTTTTTTCTTGACAAGTGTCACAAAGTGGGGTAAAGTGCCATAAATTCCCAAGGAAAAGATCTATGTTCAGAGGACGATCAAGACATACCCTTGACAGCAAGGGCCGTTTAGCCATCCCCGCAAGGTTCAAAGAGGTGTTGGTTCAGGGTGATGACGATGGTCTGGTTGTGACCAATCACGACACCTGCTTGTGGGCCTTTGCCAGGAAAGACTGGCAGGTAATCGAAGAAAAGGCGGCCAATCTTCCGCAATTCAATCGCGCTGCCAATACCTATCTCAGGTATTTTATCTCAGGGGCCGTTGAATGTCCCATTAAACAGGGAAGAATAACCCTCCCTCTTGATTTACGGGAAATTGCATTACTGCGCAAAGAGGTAGTACTTGTCGGGGAACTGAAAAAATTTGAGATATGGGACAAGGACAGGTGGGAGGAGGAATTTAGGCGGGCCAGGAAGAGCTTTCCTGATGACAGTCAGACGCTTTCGGAATTAGGCATTTAGGGGGTTAGGACTTTGGATTATCCCCATCGTCCGGTTCTTGTTCGGGAAGTCGTCAAATATCTTGTCGCTGTCCCGGACGGAACATACATAGACGGCACCGTTGGTAACGGGGGACACAGCCTGGCCATAGTTAAGGGTTTGACCGGAAAAGGCCGTTTGATCTGCGTAGACAGGGACCCGGACGCGGTAGCCATCTCAAAAAAAAGGCTGGCCCCTTTGAAGCAAAGGATTTCCGTGATCAGGGCAAGCTATGCTGACCTGGACCAGGTCCTCATGGAACTGGAAGTCGAGAAAGTCGATGGCGTCTTACTGGACCTCGGTATGTCATCCTACCAGCTTGAGAAATCGGGCAGGGGTTTCAGCTTTTTGAGGAATGAGCCTCTTGACATGAGAATGGATCCTGACAACCAGGTCACTGCCCGGGAGTTGGTAAACAGCCTGTCTCCAAAGGAACTTGAAAGCATATTGAAGAAATACGGTGAAGAAAGAAGGGCCAAGTCCATTGTAAGGGCTATCGTCAGAGTGCGTGAAAAAGAGCCCATTGAAACTTCTTCCCGGTTAGCGGGCCTTATTAGATCGGTTTCACCTCCTTCTTACGGTTCAAAGGCCAAACATCCCGCTACCCGGACATTCCAGGCCCTTAGAGTAGCGGTAAACAAAGAACTGCAGAATATGGAAATATTCCTGAACAAAGTTCCGTACCTTTTGGCGAAGGGAGGAAGACTGGTGATTCTGTCCTACCATTCGCTTGAAGACAGATGCACCAAGAAGGCCATGTTTGAGTGGGAGAAAGGGTGTACGTGTCCACCGGATTTTCCCCAATGTGTCTGCGGAAAAATCCCCATGTTCAAGCGTCTTTTCAAAAAGGGAATAAGACCGGACAAGAGGGAGATTGATGAGAACCCGAGGGCTCGCAGCGCCGTAATGCGGGCGGCAGAAAGGATTTAGCCATGACAAGACCGGATAAAGTAGCAAAAATGGTTCATTCGCGAAACGCCAGGAGCGGGGTTCGGATCAACAATTCACGGGTAAAAAGACATGAATTTCATGTGACCCGAAAACAGATTTTTTTGATCATCATTATGCTGTTTCTCTTCATGGGAAGCAGCATCGGTTACGTCTGGTCTACCTTTGAAAGCACCCAGATAGGTTATGACCTCAGCCAGATGCAAAAGGAAGAGATGAGGCTGAGAGAGACGAACCGAAAGCTTAAGCTGGAATTAGCCGTTTTGAAGTCGCCTCAGAACCTGGAGGTTATGGCCACGCAAAAACTGGGGTTAGGCCAGCCCTCTCCCAAACAGATTATTGTCTTGCAATGAAGGTCAATGAGAAAAAATGGATTAGATTCCGTGTCTATCTTGTGGCCGCATTTTTCCTGCTCGGCATGGGGACCTTATTGGCCAGGGCCTATCAGCTTCAGGTCCTCAATAAGGATCGTTTGGCCTTCATTGCCCATGAGGGTTATGTCGGAACCATAAAACTCCCTCCGAAACGCGGCACAATATACGAAAGAGATGGAAACGAACTGGCACTTAGTATCGAAGTTGGTTCCGTTTACGCGCACCCGAGACAGATTGAGGACAAAAATAATACCGCTAAACAACTGTCGCGGGTCTTGGGGGAAAGACGGCAAAAGATCCTCAAGCGTATAAAAGGCAATCGCTCCTTTGTTTGGATAAAAAGAAGAATCGAGTCGGGTCAGGCTAAGCAGGTAAGCGCACTTGAACTTAAGGGCGTGGGCACAACGACCGAAACCAAGCGATACTATCCGGGCAAGGAGATTGCGGCCCACCTGATTGGCTTTGCGGGGAATGAAAATCAGGGTCTTGAAGGCATTGAGAGAAAATACGAGGAACTGTTAACAGGCTCTCAATACAGTCTCATCCAGATGCGCGACGCATTGGGCAGGCACTTTTCCATCAGCAGGCCTATCCCTTCCGGTCATGAGATGCGCGGTCTGGTCCTCACCATCGATAAAGATATCCAGTATAAGGCCCAGCAGGCCCTTCAAAGAGCAGTAGAAAAAACAAAAGCCAGGGCCGGTCACTGCCTGGTGGTGAATCCGGAGACAGGAGAAATCCTTGCCATGGCTGTGGTGCCGGAATTCAATCCCAATATTTTTTCCAAATACAGACCGTATCAATGGAGAAACCGTGCCATCACGGATTGTTATGAGCCCGGCTCCACCATGAAGGCATTTCTTTTGGCCGCATGCCTGGAGGAAGCGGTTGTAACGCCCTATACTAATTTTGATTGCGAACATGGGAAATACAAAATCGGGTCACGCACGGTCCACGATACCCACAAATACGGCGTGTTGACCGTTTCGGATATTATCGTGCATTCGAGCAATATCGGCGCAATCAAGATCGGCGATAAGCTTGGGTATGAAAGGCTTTATAAATATACAAAAAAATTCGGGTTTGGCAGAAAAACAGGCGTTAATTTGTTAGGCGAACGAAACGGGTTTGTCAGGTCGCCCAAAAAGGCCAGGCGGATTGATAGGGCCACGGTCTGTTTTGGACAGGGGATGACCATTACGTCTCTGCAACTGGTGATGGCAATGGCCGCGATTGCCAATGGCGGCAAATTGATGCGCCCTTACGTGGTCAAGGCGGTCGTAGATGAATCGGGAAGGGTTATCAAAGAGATCTACCCGAAGGTGGTGAGGAGGGTCATTTCGCCACGCTCGGCCAAAAAGGTCGCCGGAATTCTTGAGGGTGTTGTGAGCAAGGAGGGAACGGGGCCGCAAGCGGCCATCAAGGGATTCAAGGTTGCCGGGAAAACCGGAACCGCCCAGAAGGTGGACCCGAAGACCGGGACCTATTCCAGGACAAAAGACGTTGCGACCTTTGTGGGCTTTGCGCCGGCAGATCACCCAAAACTGGCAATTCTGGTCATGATCGACGAACCCAAAGGCATATCCTATGGCGGCGTGGTGGCCGGGCCCGTATTCAGTGAGGTTGGGCTATGGTCCCTGAATCACCTTCGGGTCAACCCCCAGATCGAATTAGTGGATAAGGGCACTGATGTCGAACAAAACACGGATAAGCTCTCAAATCCCGGTCCACAAAAGGCGAAAAAGCCGCCGGTCAAAGTAGAGGCTGGATTTCTTCCGGATTTCAGCGGTCTCGGGATGAGAGAGGTTCTCAAAAAGGGAAGATCTTTAGGATTGAAAGTGGTCCTGAAAGGAACAGGTCTGGCCGTCCGGCAGGAGCCGGGCCCCGGGGCGCCCCTAAAACAAATTAGTTCTATAAGAGTCAGCTTCAGCCCGCCGACATGAGATGTTCACGGCTGAGAAATAGTGCGACATCAATGAAGGGATGAGGTTTTTTGAGAGAATAGGATGCGACTGGGGCGATTAATTAAAGGGTTAAACATTCATGATTTCCGCGGTGATCCTGAATTGGAGATCAAGGGACTTGCCTATGACTCCCGTTCAGTAGGCCCCGGGTATTTGTTTGTTGCCTTGAAGGGTCAAACCCTTGACGGCCATGCCTTTATGAAAGACGCGGTTCAACACGGAGCAGTGGCGCTGGTTGCGGATGAATTCCAGGGGTTTGATGGAGAGATTGCCATGATTCGCGTTCGGGACGCGCGTGAGGCCCTTTCCGCGCTTTCCGTCAAATTTTATAATGAGCCATACAACGGCATCAACCTGACAGGGATTACCGGCACCAACGGAAAGACTACCACCAGCTATCTGCTGGAATCGATTCTTTTGGCGGCAGGAAAAAAGCCGGGTATTATCGGAACCATCAATTACAGGTTTCCGGGGCAGACATTGGACGCGCCGGTGACCACGCCGGAGTCCCTGGATCTTATGCGTATACTGCGCGATATGGCGGACGAGGGCGTCACGGATGTGGTCATGGAGGTCTCTTCACATGCCTTAGATCAGGGAAGGGTCAGGGATTGCCCTTTCCGCACCGGCATTTTTACAAATTTCAGCCGGGACCACTTGGATTATCACCAGTCCATGGAGGCATATTTCGAGGCAAAATGCCTTCTGTTTCAAGACCTCAAAAAATGGGGCCCTAAAAATTTTACCAGGGCGGTTATCAACTCAGATGACCCGAAAGCGAAAGACCTGACAGGATTGATCAAGGTTCCCATATTAACTTATGGCCTCGGAAGGGACTGTGATGTCAGGGCCGAGGATGTTCGAGTAACCAGGGCCGGGCTTACGGCCAGGTTGATAAGCACTGTGGGAGAAACCGATATCAGGTCCGGGCTCATCGGTGAGTTTAACATTTATAACATCTTAGCCGCTGCAACTGCCGCCCTGTGCATGGATATGGATTTAAAGCAGATAGCATCGGGTATAGAAAAGCTCAAAGGTGTCCCGGGCCGGCTGGAATTGGTAAAAAACAGCCGCTCATTGGCCATTGTCGTGGATTATGCCCACACGCCTGATGCCCTTTTAAAGGCATTGAAGGCCGTTAAACCGCTTGTAAAGGGGAGACTTATCACCCTCTTCGGATGCGGGGGTGATCGTGACAGGGGGAAAAGGCCGGAGATGGGTCGTGTTGCGGGAGAACACAGTGACCTGCTCTTTATTACATCGGACAATCCCCGGACCGAGGAACCGTCTGTCATTGCATCCCAGATAGAGGAAGGCGTTAATGATTCAGGTCTGAAGAAGCTGCTCGATGTGCCCGGAAATGTCCTCACCGGGTCCGGATACATCCTCGATCTTGATCGGCGGAATGCCATTCGAAGGGCGGTGTCCGTGGCTGATAAAAATGATCTTATCTTGATTGCCGGAAAGGGCCATGAGGATTACCAGATCATTGGAATGGACAAGAGAAATTTTGACGATAGAAAGATTGCGGCCGAGGCCGCATCACAGGAGACCTGAATGCCGGCGGCCTGGGGTCAAACAACTGCAGGGGAAATCGTTTCTCCAACAAATGGGAAACTGATTTCAGGAGATTCAGGAATAGTTCTGTCGGGGATAAGTACTGATTCGAGAAACATAAATCAGGGAGAACTTTTCTGGGCATTGAAGGGTGAAAGATTTGACGGTCATGATTTTGTCCTCAAAGCAATTGAGAACGGTGCAGCGGGGATCGTGGTCCAAAAGGACTGGTGGAATCGGGAAGTTGCGACAAAACTACTCCCGAATTCCCGGATTCCGGCCATCATTAACGTAAATGACACCCTGAAGGCACTCGGTGATTTTGCCGCATGGTGGAGGCAACAGCACAACGTTCGGGTAGTAGCCATTACAGGCAGTTCAGGGAAAACCACTACAAAGGAGATGGTGGCCAATATCCTGGAACAGGAAAACTTGACATTAAAGAATCAAGGAAATTTTAACAACCTGATTGGTCTCCCCCTCACCCTGCTGCAATTAGAGGAATGCCATCAAAATGCGGTGTTGGAAATGGGCATGAACCACGCGGGAGAAATCGGCCGCTTGACCAAAATTGCGGATCCTGATGTCGGCGTGATCACAAACGTGGGGATGGCCCACATCGAAGGGTTAGGGGACATAAAAGGAATAGCCAGAGCAAAAACAGAGCTGATTGAAAAGGTTTCTTCAAAAAGTGAGATGGTATTAAACGGCGATGATCAACTCCTGTTGAAAACTGCTTCAAGGTTTAAAAAACAGTGGATTACATTTGGTCTCGGGGAAAGAAACGACGTCAGGGCCGAAGGCATACGTAATCTGGGAATAGGAGGTATGTCCTTTGATCTTTTGGTTCGAGAAGACTCGCTGCCTGTAAGGCTGAAGGTTCCCGGTCTTCAAAATGTATTAAACGCCCTGGCAGCGGTCGCGGTTTCTCTGTGCCTTGACACGTCTTTTGAGAATATCGTGAAAGGCTTGGGTGACTTTGCGGGGCTGAAAGGCCGGTTCATGGTGATTTCCCTTCAAAATGGGATCACCCTCGTGGATGACACCTACAATGCAAACCCTTCCTCCCTGAAGGCGGCCCTTAGCTCCATTGGGTCCCTGGTTGACGAAGGAAGGAAGATCATCGTTTGCCTGGGAGAAATGATGGAATTGGGAGATGTAACTGTCCCCGAACACCGTCAGGCCGGACGCAGTGTGGCGGAACTCGGCACATATTATTTCTTAGCCATGGGAGAACATGCTCATGAGATGATAAACGGGGCTATTGACTCAGGCATGCCCTCAAACAGGGCGCATGTAGTATCGAGCCATAAGGAAATGGTAAGTAAGATAAAGGGTGAAATGCATGAAGGAGACCTGGTCTTTATTAAAGGCTCGCGCAAAATGGCTTTGGAAAAGGTCGTGGAAGGGCTTGAGTAAACCAGTGAACATTTGTGAAGAAAGGAGGTCCTTTATGTCTAAAGCAGAGAAGATATTGGTCGTGGATGATGAGAGAGGGATCCGATATCTCCTGTCGGATGTCCTTTCAGATGCGGGATTTGAAGTGAGCATGGCAAAAGACGGACAGGAATCCCTCGATCAATTGAAAGAGAACCGCTTTGATCTCGTGATAACGGATATTAACATGCCGAGGCTGGACGGGATTGAGATGTTGAAGCGGATGAAATTGGCCGGCCGGAAAGAAAAGGTCATTATCATGACCGCAAACCTTTTGGACTTGAAATTTGAAGAAGCGGAAGTGCCCCATGTCGTGAAAAAATTTCAAAAACCATTCATAGTGGACAATCTTTTGGATGTGGTTACTGCTGAAATAGCCAATAAGAAACACATGCCGGGAATGGGTCTCGGGCGAGTCGCCGGGGGCGGATTATTTTGAGGTAGGATGACTCATGCTTTATAAACTGATCTATCTCTTTCATACGGATTTATCGTGGCTGAATGTATTCCGTTACATAACATTCAGGACCATCCTTTCTACACTGACGGCCCTGATGATCTGTTTTTTTTTCGGTGGCTGGGCCATAAGAAGATTAGGTGAAATGCAGATAGGACAATACATTCGAGATGACGGGCCGCCCAACCATAAGTCCAAACAGGGGACCCCTACCATGGGGGGATGTCTGATTCTGCCGGCGATAATTCTTTCCACAGTTTTCTGGGCAGAACCTGAAAATATCTACATCTGGATCGTGATGTTCGTTATCCTCGCGTTTGGCACCATCGGTTTTATAGACGATTATCTGAAGACAGCCAAAAAGGACAGTCGTGGATTGAGCGCCGCCTCAAAATTTTCCTTTCAGATACTTGCGGCATTTGTCGTTGCGTTGGTGCTCTATATCTATCCGGGTTTTGATTCGAGCTTGAACCTCCCCTTTATTAAATCAATAGCCCCGGATTTGGGTCTTGGCTACATTCCGCTGGTCATTTTCATTATCGTCGGGGCATCCAATGCCGTCAACCTTACTGACGGCCTGGACGGGCTCGCAATCAGCCCGCTCATAGTAGCTTTTGGAAGCTATGTGGTTTTCGCGTATCTTTCAGGTCATGTGAAGATTGCTGATTACCTCCAGATACCCTACGTTTTCGGTACAGGCGAAATCTCCGTACTCTGCGGGGCCGTGGTAGGTGCGGGGCTCGGATTCCTCTGGTACAATTCCTATCCCGCTGAAATCTTTATGGGGGACGTGGGATCCCTTCCATTAGGCGCGGTCCTGGGGACCGTAGCTGTTATCACCAAACAGGAATTGGTGCTCGTCCTTGTAGGAGGCTTATTTGTCTTTGAAGCCCTCTCGGTAATTTTCCAGGTGGCATACTTCAAGCTTACAGGGGGGCAGAGAATATTTCGAATGGCCCCTATTCATCATCATTTTGAACTGAAAGGATGGCCGGAGCCCAAGGTGATAGTTCGATTTTGGATCATCGCCATTGTTTTGGCCCTTTTGTCCATCAGCACTTTGAAGGTGAGATAGGGAGTGAGAACGGACTAATGATGCAGGATCTCCAAAACCTGGAAGTAAACAAAAAGAAGATCCTGGTAGTAGGACTGGGAATTTCAGGTCTCTATACTGCCCGGGTGCTTTCCTCGCGTGGCGCCGTGGTGACGGTCAGCGAAATCTTGCCTGAAAGCGCTCTTGATCCCGCAATCCTGAATGATTTAAGGAAACGCGGGATCACCCTGGAGACCGGAGGACATAAGGAAGAGACTTTCTTGAACACGAAAATGGTCATCATAAGCCCCGGGGTACCCCATGATACGGTTCTTTTGAATCTCTCACGGGAAAAAGACATCCCGGTGATCGGAGAACTGGAGTTGGCCGGTCGTCTTACTGATACACCAATGATTGCCGTGACCGGCACCAATGGTAAATCCACTGTCACGTCATTTTTCGGTTGTATGCTTGAAAATGCGGGCTTCAAGGTCTTTGTAGGGGGTAACATAGGAACACCTTTGTCGGCCTATGCCGCAGAAGGCAAAAAGGCGGACTATGCAGTAGTTGAAGTCAGCAGTTTTCAGTTAGACACCATTGAGACATTTTGTCCTTCCGTTTCCGTGGTCCTCAACATTTCTCCTGACCACCTGGACCGGTATCCAGGTTATGAAGCATATGTCCGTTCGAAACTGAAAATATTCAAAAATCAGGGACCCGGACAATATGTCATATTGAACGATGATGACAAAAGACTGGGCGAGGTCAACGTGTCCTCCGGGGCCACGGTACTTCGTTATGGGACGGAAAAGAGAAAGGGCCGGAACGCCTATATTGAAGACGATAAAATTCGGGCCTTCCTGGACGATGCCGAGCCGAATACATTTTCTTTTGAATCCTTCGGCCTGCCCGGCGCCCATAACTTGGAAAATCTTTTGCCCGCAGTATTGGGCGGCATGGCCCTTGGTATTGACACCTCGGTGATTCAAAAAACCATTGATGAATTCAAGGGGCTTCCGAACCGGCTTGAACAAGTTGCAGAACATGACGGTGTGGCCTTTTATAACGATTCCAAGGCCACAAATGTGGATGCCGCAGTCAGGGCCGTTATGAGTTTTGAAAGACCCATCATCCTTATAGCAGGGGGCCGCCATAAGGGCGCAGATTATGCGGCTTTGGCTGAGGCAGCCGAGGGAAAAGTGAGGAAAGCCGTTTTCTTAGGTGAAGCAAAAAACCTTCTGGCAGAATCTTTTGAGGGAGTTGTCCCCTTCTCAATGGCAAAGGATATGGAAGAAGCCGTTGCCATGTCCTTTAAATCGGCGGAAAACGGAGACGCAGTCCTTTTGGCCCCTGCCTGTTCCAGCTTTGATATGTTTACTGATTATTCCCACAGGGGCAGGGAGTTCAAGACTGCCGTTCTAAAGGTTATACATGGCTGAAAAAAAATCAATAATCTCAGGATACGACTACATGATTCTTATACCGGCAATGTGCCTGGTCGGTCTGGGATTGGTTTTTGTTTTCAGTGCCAGTTCTCACTTAGCGGAACACCGGTTAGGGGACAGCTACTTTTATCTCAAACGGCAGACCCTCTTTTGCATCCTGGGGTTTGGTCTCATGATATTGGCAAAAAATATCCCATACAAAATGTATTCAAAAGCGGCCTACCCTTTGCTTTTTGTGAGTACTTGCCTCTTGATCCTGCTATTTGTTCCGGGACTCGGGCACAAGGTGGGCGGCGCCTCCCGCTGGCTGAGACTTGCCGGCTTTTCTTTTCAGCCCTCTGAACTCGCAAAGTTTTCATTAGCAATATACATGGCCTACTCCATGGCCAAAAAAGGATCGGACATGGGGTCTTTTTCAAAAGGTCTCCTTCCCCATCTATTAGTGGCCGGAGCCTTTATGCTCCTCATCGTACTGCAACCGGACCTTGGAACGGCAGTAATCATAGGATTCTGGGTCGTGATTCTCCTCTTCGTGGGAGGCGTCAATGTCCTGCATCTTTTTTCTGTGTTGCTCGTTTCCACGCCAATATTACTGTGGCTTATCATGCATGCCGATTACAGACTCAAAAGATGGTCGGCCTTTATCAACCCCTGGGATGACCCAAAAGGCATCGGTTTTCAAATCATTCATTCCTTCCTGGCCTTTGGGTCCGGCGGCATTTTCGGAACAGGCCTTGGCAACAGCAAGCAGAAGCTTTTCTATCTGCCCGAGGCCCACACGGATTTTATCTTATCCATAGCAGGGGAAGAGTTGGGGCTTTTGGGCGTAGGCCTTATTATTGTCCTGTTCGGCATACTTATAATGAGGGGGATAAAGGTATCCCTTAATGCCCCGGATCTCTACAGCAGCTATTTGGCCCTTGGTTTGACCTGTTTGATCGGCCTTCAGGTCATTGTCAATATAGGTGTGGTCATGGGACTGCTTCCGACAAAAGGCCTGACGCTCCCACTTATGAGCTATGGCGGATCATCTCTGGTTCTAAATCTCTTAGCCATTGGAATCCTTCTGAATATCTCTTCGAGGACATGATGCAGGGAGGAGCACACAAGACGGAAGATGGAACGCGGGAATTCAGAATCATAATAGCGGGCGGCGGAACGGGCGGCCATCTTTTTCCGGGTATTGCCGTTGCCCGTAAACTGGAAACGATGTTTGAAAAGCCCGGGATCCTCTTTGTGGTTGGTCGCAAGCGCATAGAATCGGAGATACTCTCCCGCTACGGATACAAAGTGGCCTCAATAGATGTAGAGGGACTGAAAGGACGCGGTTGGAGAAAGGGACTTAAAGTGCTTATCAAATTGCCAAAAAGTATTTTTCAGTCCGGATCACTCATCAAGGACTTCTCCCCTGCCCTGGTCCTTGGAATGGGGGGATATTCAGCGGGCCCGGTCTGTTTAGCGGCAAGGTTCCTGGGGCTAAAAACGGCTATCCATGAACAGAACTCATACCCCGGCCTGACGAACCGCTTGTTATCAAGGATCGTTGACCGTGTCTTTATTTCCTTTGAGGAAAGCAGTCAGGGCTTCAAGAAACGTTCAACTTTTTTGACTGGCAATCCTGTTCGCGATGAACTTTTTACAAGTGGGGGCAAAGAGGCTGAAGACAGGAACAGATTCACAATCCTTGTAGTTGGGGGCTCCCAGGGGGCCCGGGCCGTAAACAGGGCATTTGTTGAGTCCCTGGAATATTTAAATGGGATGGGAAAATATCCCGAGGTGATACACCAGACCGGAAAAATTGATTACAAACAGGTGTTATTAGAATACAAGGAGAAAAATCTCAAGGGGGAAGTTGTTCCCTTTATAGAAGATATGGTTGGCGCCTATTACCATGCCAATTTAGTTGTAAGCCGGGCGGGCGCTACGACCATCTTTGAACTGGCCGCCTCGGGTAAGCCTTCGGTTTTGATACCTTATCCACACGCAGCGAATAACCATCAGGAGATCAATGCCCTCAGCCTGGTCAGGGCGGGCGGCGCGGAGATGATCCGCCAAAAGGATTTGACCGGCGAGGGCATGGCCCATGTATTGTCTAAATATATGGATGATCTGCAGGCCCTCGATGAGATGGGTAAAAACGCGCAAAAGATCGGCATGCCAGATGCAGCAAAAGTAATCGTTGATCAATTATTGCAAATGGTAAAGACATGAAGCAATTCGGAAAGGCAAAACATATCCATTTTGTGGGCATTGGAGGCATCGGCATGAGCGGTATAGCCGAGCTTCTGATCAATTTGGGGTATGAGGTGAGTGGTTCGGATTTGAGAAATACTGCAGTGACAAAGCACCTTGGTAGCTTAGGGGGCCGCATTTTTAAAGGGCATAAAAAGGAAAATGTGGAAGGGGCTGATGTGGTGGTATATTCCTCAGCCGTGGGACCGGAGAATCCCGAAATTATTGAGGCAAAAGATCAGTACATTCCTGCCATACCAAGGGCGGAAATGTTAGCGGAACTGATGCGGCTGAAATACGGCATAGCCATTGCGGGCGCACATGGAAAAACTACTACTACCTCCATGGTCGCTTCCATTTTGACCGCCGGGCACCTTGACCCGACAGTTGTCATCGGGGGAAGACTCGATATATGGGGTGGGTCAAACGCCAAATTGGGCCAGGGTGATATTTTACTCGCTGAAGCGGATGAAAGTGACGGGTCTTTTCTTGCGTTATCTCCTTCAATGGCCGTAGTTACCAATATAGACCGTGAACACATGGAACACTACGGTAGCATTAAGGCCATTCGTGAAACCTTCGTCAATTTTATCAATAAGGTCCCTTTCTATGGAACATCCATCCTCTGTATGGATAATGAGGAAATCCAGGGGATCATTCCCCGGCTGAAGAAACGTTATCTGACATACGGCATGACCTCACAGGCGGATTTGAGAGGAGGGGATCTTGAGAAAAAAGGTCTGGGGGTCAGCTTTGAGGTTATTTATCATGATCGCCCATTGGGAAGGATCGCAGTGGGAATGCCCGGTGAGCACAACGTGTTGAATGCCCTGGCGGCGGTGGCGGTCGGCCTTGAACTGGACCTGGACATGGGGGTGATCAGAAAGGGCCTCAAAAGTTTGGGCGGTCTTGCGAGGCGTTTCCAGGTCAAAGGGGAACAAAAAGATATCCTTGTTCTTGACGATTACGGGCATCACCCGACCGAAATTATTGCAACACTCAAGACTGTCAAAGAGTGCTGGCCCGAAAGGAGATTGGTCGTGGCGTTTCAGCCTCACCGGTACTCGCGGACCCGGGCCTTGTTTGACCGTTTTGTGATCAGCTTTAACGATGCGGATATTCTTATCGTGGCCCCCATTTTTCCAGCGGGTGAGGATGCCATTGACGGCGTGAGCGCTGAATTGCTG
>DAOUXC010000034.1 GCA_030666795.1 Desulfobacteraceae bacterium | reverse complement strand
GGCCTGACAATTATGTCTTCTCTGCAGCCTTAAAACGTGCATTTTGATATCAAAAATGATGGTTTAAGCCTTAAATATGAGGGTATTTTTGCCTATATTATTAACATATCAGTTAGTTACCTTGGTCTGACCCCATCCCTATCCTATCCTATCCCTAATCAGATCTAAAAAACTCTAAAAAAAGCGACAGCTGCAGCAAAGAGCATAATCGCAAGATAGATATAATTGGTTGACTTAACCAGGCTTGAAAGTTGACCAGTATATTTTCCAAAAACATCAGGGTGTTGAGGTCTCTCTGAAACAGCCAATTTAGCATCGATCTCTCCAACAAAAAGAGAAAAGAGAGAACTTGGAGGAAGAATAAGAAAAATGACTGGACAAATAATAGAAGCATATAATTGAGAAGTTGAAGTTAATATTTCCAGGCCTTTAAATGAAAAATAGAGAGCGAGTGAGACAATTAGTATACCTATGGCACGGGCGATAAGACCAGTAATTATATATTTTGTCCAATCACCCAGATCAATACCACTGCTTGCTTCTTTAAATAGAATGAAAATTGATAAAAATGTCAGGAATGCAAATGTTGAAGAAAGGTGTGAAGAATACCCAATTACAGACTTTGAGAATATTTCAATTAATGGAATGCTTTTTAAATAAACAAGAATCCCAATTTTACCCAGAAGGTACGGAAGGAGACCGACAAGAACTGCGCACCCCGGTAACCATTTAAAAATATCACTTATGGAGCCTTTCTCTCCGACGTCTTGTAACGCCTCATCATTTGTTTCTATTTTCAATTGTGTTTTTGCATATATTGGCATTGCAAGTTTTCTTATTACAAGCATGAGGAAAATAAAATTTCCAAGATCAAATATTGCAAAATATGAGATTATTTCATGCGTAATAATATTTAATTTTAGCCAATCTATGATAAACGGCGACAACAATATTACGAGTAAAGTGCCCCTATTCCCGCCACCAAAGGTGGCTGGCAGAAAAGGTTTCCAATAAGAAAAAGGCTCTTTCTGTTCGGAAGAAAATGCACGAAACGCCATCCCTAACAACATTGTCAGTAGTGGCAGAAAAAAACCAAGAATCAAAAGAATTAAATGTACGGGCTTTATTTCAGTTTTTAAAATAGAAAACATAAAAACAAGTGGAAGAAATATGCTAAGTACAACTTTTTCAACAAAATATCTTATTTTATTCAAAGAGATATCTATTCCACCCGTTTCTTTTTTACTAAAATGATAAACAACATTTGAGGATAACCAAGCCAAAAGCATTGGGAAAATAACTCCCAATATTTTGCTCATTGCAACGATTAACTCTTTTTCCATTTTTAAATCTCTTTTAGGTTGATGGCAAATAGCCAATCGGGATAGGCGGGGCCTCACAACTCCCCTCCTCCCACATTTATTCGCCTCTGGCGAGCCATCCGCCTTCGCTAAAAACTGTGGCATGACAAGCCCCCGATAAAGGGATCTACAACGGGCATACGGGTCATGTATAATTTGAAATAACGGGCGCGAACCGTAAAGGGGCATTTATAACCATAGTGCACAACAAGACACCCGACTTTTCCATCGGGGCAGCGAACTGGTCCATACCACCAAAATCTTCCCCGTGGTTTTAGTAGGAAAGCGTCACATTGCAGTTTCTGTCCAAACGGATGACTGCGGGAACTCTGCCCGTTTGTTGAGAGTATAAGATATGATTGGTTGATCCCTTACCCACCAGCTTCACATGGTGTCGCTCCCAGTTGTCGCCGTCCTTCCTGTGGTTGAATTCGAATGTCTTATTGCATGTTTTATCATCGTTTAGGCGGAAATTTGTACTGAATTCCCCCAATGTACTGCTGCTATTGGCTTGGTTCGAGCTTATCGACAGGTCTATAGACCATCCCTTATACCGGCAACGAAAATGATTTCCGGACGGTGCGGGCTTGTCAATGATAATCTGTATTTTGTGCTTCTTAGGAATCAAGCCCCCCATGGCATAAGCAAGTGATGATATGGAGAGTACAACCATAATCAAAATTAAAGTTTTTGAAGTTTTTCTTGTTGGCATATCTTTCCTCCCTTTCCGTGGTGTAAGAGCGTTTAGGCCCATAAAAGGGGCCCTAAAAGGGGCCGTTGTTTCCAAAACGCTTTTTCGCCTGATAGTAAGGTCATTCTTTTATTTTAAAAACAGACCTTAAGAAAATATTTTGCTTAAAGTCCCATATAACATCTTTAAGATAATAGATCCATATTTTCGTAAGTCGTTTTGGATGTCCCCTTTTACAGAGCAAAACAGATTGCCCTTAGGATCTTATTACCACTCTCTTAAACATCCTTTTTTGATATGAAAAGTGAAGGTTTAAGCCTGAAAAATAAGGCAAATTTAGATAATGCTGAAAAGATATCAAATGCTTAGCTTGGTCCGACCCGCACCCATCGGAGTACTATCGACCTATCCCGGAAATAGATCACTGGCTCAGAAGACGGCTCCGTATGTGCTACTGGAAACAATGGCGATATGCTCGGACAAAGGTGCGAAAGCTTCGTAAGCTTGGCACGTTCTTGCACACTGCCATATCAGTAGCCATAAGCCGGAAAGGTCCCTGGCATCTGGCCCGGACACTGGCTACCCAGACCGGCATGACCAATCAATGGCTCATGGATCAAGGGCTTCTATCTGTCAAAGAACTGTGGGTGAATATTCACTATCCAGCTACTGCTCGATAGGCTCTGTGAAACGCCCGGTGCGGACCCGCATGCCGGGTGTTGTGGGGGCTGGGGGGTTAAGACCCCCGGCTACCCGATTAGGCATTTTTACCAATCCATATTAGCAGCATCGTCATGCATCCTTGATAGATATTCAACAAAACTTTCCATATCTTCAATCGAAGCCATGGCTCTGGTGTAAGTTGAATCCGACGCGTAAGGGAGAATGGTCGGCAAACTACTTTGTATATAGATCACCTCGGGGAACATTCTGGACTCCCAATAAAAGCTCATGAATTCCTCAATAGCTTTTATTGCTTCTTCCTCGTTGAATTCAATTCCACTCTTCATGGAAAAGCGGGAGCTTCCTTTCTGATGCGGCATAAGAAGAGGCACTGCACCCGCACCAGTGTGAACCTGAAATGCTTCACCATTTTTACCAAAAGCACCGTGTGCTACATAATTCCTTATCTGCCGCTTTATGGAAATTAGTTGGTCGTAGTGGACTTTTACATCTTGTTCCTGAATATCAAGGCATGACTTGAATTTTGATGCCCAATCTTTGTCAGCTAAGTTTGCCACATCTTCGCCGGTTAACAGCAAACCTTTCAAAATAGATGCATGAATAAATATATGCTCAGTAAAGCTATAAAAGGCATCTATTGCTGATATTGCCAACCATTCAGATTCATTTTTTAGGGCATAGTACGGAATCTCAATACCCCATGATGTGTTAGAGTACTCTATTCGTATTCTTTCATCTTTGCGAGAATTTGCCTCTTGCATTTTTTTCTTATATTCATTTACAAGAAAAACGTATCTATCATGTAAACGCAGGCTGTGATTCAGTACATTTAAATCAGAACGCTTTGCAGCTTCATTTGCAACCCATTCAAAATATGGATGAGCGACTCTAACAGCTTTATTTATTTTCTTGGCAATTTCTTGGCATTCGGATTCTCGATTCTCTTTGTTTGAAGCAAATAACCCCATACCAAACTTTCTATGCTCTAACAGATAAGCGGTTCCGTCGTAGTCAATCGGAATTGACCAGGCAACTTTCTCAAATTGACCAAGATTTTTGTAACCAAGGAGGTCTACAAATAAAAAATAGACCAGATAATAAGGAGGCAATGACCTTCCCGCTTCTGTGCGTGAGGGAGTAAATAAGAAATCTTTCTCTGCCCTCGTCCCTTTTTCTACAGCAGAGGCAATGGGGTCGAGAATTTTTTCAACCTTTCTCCTTAGTATTTCAATATCGTTTGGAAAGTTCATCGTGACTTCTTAATGCCTAACGGGGCGGCGGGTGAGCCGCGAGACCGTTGTCAAGCTTGCTTGACAACGGGATTGTCGGCTCCAACCGCTGGATAGGACGCGCGGAGCGCGGACTAGCATGCGGGTGGGTACAACCGCCGCCCCGATAGGGCCGCGCGTAGCGTCGGCCCTATCGGGTGCCCTTAACATGCCGGGCGGCATTTTATCGCACGGTCATTGTTGAAGGGTGGGTTAGGGCTTTTTAAGTTTATCAATAATTGCAGTGATGCAACCATACACCACAATATCTTTAAGCTCCTCAAAACGAATATACACATTTACATTAGGTTCGACATTAACCATTGGCATACGCCCATCATGAAAGGATAATCCCCAATAATTCCCTTCATGTACTACATCACAACGGACGTCATATAAAATATCAATAGCCTTTCTTAACCCAAGAGGACGCAACAAATTATCTTCATTATCAATAAAGCCATTCCCTATTTTTTTTTGGTAAGAATCAGAAAGAAATGACTCAAAAAATTTCCGGACATAATATCTGGACTTACCTTCATCGGTATAGTCATCGTGGAGCTTTGCTATATTTTCTGCGCATATCAGAACGAAGAGAAGTTGTAACACTTCTCGTTGTGGTCTTATTTGAGGCATATCATTAGCAATTGATAAAAGTCGTTGAGTTTGGTGCATCATAATTTTAGCGATATGATTTGAGTTTTCAGGTGTGAGGTTTTCACATCGCTCAACAAACTGTATTGCGGACTGTCTATCTTCAAAAAATGGTTCATAAAATTTCAACCATTTATCCATAGAATACTATTTGCCTCCGTTTTTTGTCTATTGCCCTAACGGTGCGGAGGGTGAGCCGCGAGACCGGGGTCAAGCTTGCTTGGCCACGGGATTGTCGGCTCCAACCGCTGGATAGGACGCGCGTAGCGCGGACTAGCATGCGGGTGGGTACAGCCGCCGCACCGATAGGCCCGCGCGAAGCGTCGGGCCTATCGGCCTGCTCAGGAGCAGCGTGGTTTTTATGCTGTCACCTGAAGCAGATGTTATGGCAATTCTTTATAAATACTGATTAAATGTTTTTGGATTATAGGTTTCGCAACTTTAAAGCCTTCAATTATGGCACTAAGTTCTGACATATTGATATATTTCGATTTATCCTCAAATAAATTTATGTTTTCTTTCATGATGAGCAAATCGAAGTTACCTGAGCCATTTGTAATATCGACAGCAAAATAGGGCGCTGCCT
Organism: Desulfobacteraceae bacterium; assembly: GCA_030666795.1. Lineage (GTDB taxonomy): Bacteria > Desulfobacterota > DSM-4660 > Desulfatiglandales > Desulfatiglandaceae > JAIOSR01. The sequence goes on along the minus strand of DAOUXC010000034.1, from coordinate 11,524 downwards.
CATGTATAAAAAAATTTCTATGGCTGACTAGATTTTGAAACCAAATACTAGAATTACCAGTAGCCTCAATAATTTCTTTAATTTTTTTCCCGACATCTTTTCTTCTTATTTCCCTGCCAACATTAGTATAAAGCTTATAAAAAAGATTTGTCATTATTTCGCAAACCGAATTTAGCTCAAAAAATAAAGAGTCAATATCAGTTAATAAATTGTATATTAGGTTATTGTCTATATTGAATGCGTATCCTTCTGAATATGACGTCGAAACATTTTTTACATCGTGATTTTTCACCAATGTATAGATCTCATTTACTTCGCTATTTATTCTGCGAACTATCCTTGGAAGCATATCTAAACGTGTAGATATCGATAAACCAAGTTGAGATTTTATTTCATTTTGTATTGGGGATACTTTACCAGAGGCAACTGCATCGTTTACAGCGGACCAAATTGATTTAATCCATTGATCTCCACCAATGTCAGTTATATGAATCCATTTTTCGACCATTTTATCTCCAATGCCACAGACTGCATAGGTGTCAGGCCTACACATTTCACATATCTCAACATTCATGAAAAATTTTAAAACAAATCGACACCCTGCCTGAACTTCTTTAATGATGGTTGTTTTTGTCAATCGTGTAGGTCTGACACCTATGTCTTTTTAAGAATAAAATTAATCCAAAGCTAATAAACCAAACCATCCTGAAATAATAACAACACCTGTTATCGGAAACCACATCAGAAAACGTGCCCAACCTATGGGTAGGCCTTCATCACGACAGATTTGTTCATACGTTTTAATTTGCTTTATTTGACTCGATGGAAGAATTTTTATTGTATCATCATACCCGTGTTTACCTAATGTTCCTAATACCTTAATATAATATCCGATTATTCCTAAGACCATGAATACTGCGGCTAATATCCAATAAATAAAGATGAGATATCCGAAGCTCATAATCATTTTGTTAAATCAAGTAATTATATAGTTTCTGTTTAGCGCCTATAAATTAAGGTTGACAACAAAAGAAGGCTGAAACCTGTTCGATTTATGAGTTCATTGAATCTATGGACATTCGGGAATAGATGTAATAATTACTCACGGGAACTCCCAACAGAAAAAAGCTTTTCTGTCAGGAGGTGGATTAGCACAATTTAAGATGAGGTTTCATGGTTAACCTTTTTACTGGATAAAAAAAAATTGCAATGCGGAAACATGTTGATACGGTATGCTAATAGGTCGAAATGTCAAGCAAAAAAGGCCTTTTTAACAAAACTTGGGTAAATTTTGATTTAATGCACAAAAATATGTGCCTAAAAACATGAAAAGCACAAAAAAATGTGCAATAATTTATTGGTTGAGAGAACGGCTGGTGAGGTCAGGCTGGGGGAATGGAGTTTTAAATGTTAAAGCAAGTGACCAAAAATATTTTTCTTGTTGAGGGAAAAAGCAATGGGCGTTTTCCCTTTTGCCATTCTGTTTTGATAAGGGACAGGATTACCGCACTCATAGAGACAGGCTGCGGTCGTGATATATTGAAGGAAATTGACGAGGAGTTTTCACCGGACGTGGTGATCTACTCCCACGCGCACCCGGATCACTGCGCGGGTTCGAGTTTTTTCCCTGCAGAAAAACTCTGGGGCCCGGAGGAGCACAAGGAGACCACCGGGACCATGCGGCGCATGGCCGAGAGGCTTGTCATACCGGGTCTTGTGGAGGACTGGCTCTCTTTGATGACCAGTGTTCCGCAATTAGAGAATTTCAAGGTGGGAAACTATTTTGGAAACGGGCATGTTTTTGACTTCGGGAAAACTAAATTGGAGGCCGTGCATGCGCCGGGGCACACGGACGATCATTACTGCTTTTATCTTCCCAATGAGAAAATCATGCTCACCACGGATATTGACTTTACCTCATTCGGTCCGTGGTATGCCAATCCGGAGTCGGATATTGATACCTTCATCGACTCAATTTGGCGGTTACGGAATTATGACATTGAAACCGTTTTATCATCGCATCTGGGAGTGATCGATAACGGCATTGAGGAAAAATTCGATCAGTTCCTGGCTGTGTTTGAGGAGCGGGATGAAAAGGTCCTGGAGTTTCTGAACGCACCACGGTCTATTGAGGACTTTGTTGAAGAGGCCCTGATATACCACAGCTACCCTTACGGGGAATCTATTCTGAGGTTTTTTGAGGCCCAGATGGATGAAAAGCATGTCAAACGGCTTATTGAAAGGGGCCTGGTGAAAGAGGTTGGCGGGAAATTTGTTCGTGCTTAGAGGCAAATTTTTGACAGGATAAACGGGATTTAGAGACCGAAAGAACATTTTTTATCTCACACAGAGTCCGCAGAGACGCAGAGGTAAAGATTTTAAAACAGGAATAAAGGACTTTTGAATACCTGCATAGCAGGGCTCACAATGATACGGCATTGTGAGTCACAAGAGCGCCTTATAACTGAAGAAATAAGCCGGCTTATTTTTTCAGTTGAAGCCCCCCTGTGAATTTCAAAAAGCCTTTTGGATAAATCAAAAAACTTTTACAATGTAACTAAAAGCAAACTTTAGACAGGATAACAGGATAAACGGGATTTTAAGAGACCGAAAGAACATTTTTTATCTCACACAGAGTCCACAGAGACACAGAGGTAAAGATTTTAAAACAGATATAAAGGACTTTTGAAATCCCCGCATAGCAGAGCTCACAATGATACGGCATTGTGAGTCACAAGAGCGCCTTATAACTGAAGAAATTAGCCGGCTTATTTTTTCAGTTGAAGCCCCCCTGTGAATTTCAAAAAGCCTTTTGGATAAATCAAAAAACTTTTACAATGTAACTAAAAGCAAATTTTTGACAGGATAACAGGATAAACGGGATTTTAAGAGACCGAAAAAACATTTTTTATCTCACACAGAGTCCGCAGAGACGCAGAGGTAAAGATTCTAAAACAGGAATAAAGGACTTTTGAATACCTGCATAGCAGGGCTCACAATGATACGGCATTGTGAGTCACAAGAGCGCCTTATAACTGAAAAAACAAGCCTGCTTATTCTTTCAGTTAAAGACTCACCTGTGAATTTCAAAAAGCCTTTTGGATAAATCAAAAAAACTTTTACCATGTAACTAAAGGCAAATTTTTGACAGGATAACAGGATAAACGGGATTTTAAGAGACCGAAAGAACATTTTTTATCTCACACAGAGTCCGCAGAGACACTGAGAAGAATTTATGAATTGACAAAATGGATCGCTTAAAAGCCTCTGTGGAGGCCTCCCAATGATTCATCGTTGGGAATATTGGAAAAACATTTTGGAAAAATAAGTGTACTTTTTTTTCCAAAGAGATTTCCCAATATATTTTTTGCGATCCTAAGTTTATAATCACCTCCTAATCCGCTTTTCAGGAATAAATTGTAAAATCAATGATATAAAGCAGGCGATCATCAAAATTGAAAAATATCTTGTCGATCCTGTTGATCCTGTCAAAGAAAAGTCGTTCGCGTTTTTGTATTTAAGGAGTTACTATGAAGGAAGAGAAAGTTTTTTTTCAGGCCGGTGACGTGAAAATTGAGGGACTGCTCCATGACGCCCCGGGCGAGAAGGGAGTGGTTGTGACCCACCCCCATCCCCTTTACGGCGGTGATATGCATAACAATGTGGTTGAGACCATTGTGCAGGCGTACCAGGAAAAAGGGTACACTACACTCAGGTTCAATTTCAGGGGCATGGGGCAGAGTGAGGGGAGCTATGACGAGGGGGTCGGCGAGCAGGAAGATGTGAAGGCCGCCCTTGCCTATGTCGACGGGATGGGAAAGACTTCCATCGATCTGGCAGGCTATTCCTTTGGTGCATGGGTCAATGCATTAGGCCTCAAACGCTTCGATCTTGCAAGACGAACGGTCATGGTGTCACCACCCGTAAATTTTCTTGATTTTTCCTTTCTTGATTACAACGAAAAGATCCAATTGGTGATTGGCGCATCCGAAGATGACATCGGTCCTCCCGCGATTATAAAGGAGATGATCCCGGTATGGAATCCTGAAGCGCGTTTTTCGATTATTCAGGGTGCAGACCACTTTTATTGGGGATACAATGGGGATATAAAGCTGATTATACAGGAGTTTTTAGAGGAAAATGTATAGTTTATTTGGCTTTTTTTGAGCAATAATGTTATATATAATTAATAAAAGAATAGATATAGTTATAAATATTTAATTTTAAGTAATATTATGTATCTATCAACATCACAAATTCGATATTTTGACCTTAAAAATGGGCAAGTTTTCACAACGAAGCTCACGCAGAGGCACAGAGCACGCGGAGAAGAATTGATGCTATGAGGAAGGCCCTAAAAGGGGCCGCTAAATCAGCTTTAAGTTTTTTTAGACAGGATGAACATGATTTTCGGGATCTTTTTTGGAAAGACATCGTTTCAAAAGTCTATGAGGAGGCTCATCGGAAGTAAAAATAAGCAAGCTTTTTTTTACTCACCGTGAGTCCTCATCATGGGTCCAGAACCATCCGGACCCATCACTTTGTGATGACTTTGAAACAAAACCATTATACTGATAATATCCTGTCAATCCTGTAGATCTTGTCTGATTTTAGGAGCTCTACGTACTCTGCGTCTCGAACGAGCATGGCGAGTGGGCGTGAGACAGGAATAGAGTCCGAATATGGATAATACAAAAATGGACAGAATCTGTATCCTGAAAAACCCTGTGCAGGAATATGCGTGGGGATCATACAGCGCCATACAGGAACTTCTCGTGAAAACCCTGCCCTCTGATACCCACGCCCGAAATGTGCATGGGCGCCCATCCAAAAGCCCCTTCAAAGGTGTTGATAGGTGAGCAATGGAGGTCCCTTGATGAGGTCATCAAAGGATCCCCGGAATCTATCCTCGGAAAAAAGGTCTCTGAAAAGTTCCCAAATAAGCTTCCACATCCCGCTCGATGCACCCGACCGTAACACAGGGACAACAAGCATATGCCTGAACTCCTTTTGGCGGTTACCTGTTTTACCTGCCTGAAGGGGTTTCGCAGGATCAACGAAATCATAGGCCTGATGGAAAGGATCGCTCCCACGGGTTTGTCAAGCGAACTTACGCAATTGAGAGCAAAACCTGAATCTTTCGGTTTAAAAACTTTCTTTAACACCTTTATATAAATAAACAAATAACGGAGCAAGCAAGTTTTGGACGAGGCCTTAAGCCTTGTTGAAAAACGCGCTGACCAGGACCTCGCTTTTCATTTTTTGGCGATTGATAGGGGAAGAGGATGTAACCTTGAACCTCTGAACCTTTGAACCGTGAACCCCAATATTTTCACTTGTTTCCTTCATGCTCCTCCAAAAACCTTTCAAAAAAACCCTCCATAAACGCATGACGCTCCCGGGCCATGCGTCTCCCTTCATCGGTAAGCATGCGGTCCCTGATTTTACTTAACTTTAGCCTGAATTCCCTGTACCCGGTATCTTCCTCTGTATACGGTTCCGTGTCCTCGGGTTTGACATCCGGGTTGTGAAACCTTGCGCCCACCTCACCCGCGAACTGAAAGGCCCTTGCAATACCTATGGCGCCGATGGCATCCAGCTTGTCCGCGTCAAACAGGACCTTTGCCTCCAGGGTCTCGGGTCGCAAGTCTCCCCGGAACCTGTGGGACCGAATGCAGTGGATGATATTTTTCCCCCGGTCTTCGGGAATTGCATATTCATCCAGAAAATATTTCGCCATTTCAGCACCCTTTTCAGCGTGGCAGATGGTTCCCTTTGATTGATCCTGCCGGGAACGTCCTATGTCATGAAGGTAGGCGGCGATCTTGAGCACCTCCAGATCCGCCCTCTCTTTTTGCCCGATATGGATGCACAGGTTGTAGACGCGACAGGTATGCTCCCAGTCGTGACTGCCGTTTGAATTTGAAAAACATTTCTTTGCAAATGCCTTGATATGATCAATGTCTGTTTTCATAGACAAGGGTGATACCAGATTTGTTTTGATTTGTAAAAGCCGGGCATGTCTTTAAATTTTTTCTTTTCCAATTTGGCTCATCTTCCGCGGTAGCTTGTTAGTGATGACGGGCTTGAGAAAAGGATTCAAGGCCCGCCCTGTCGCGACTCTGTGATTATTTAGTCTGTATAGGTCAAGCTTCACAAGGATGATAGTTTATCAACAATCCAGTAAGGTTAATCGGTCTGGGCCAGGGATTCGAGGGGTCAAGGGTTCGAGGGCACGAAAGATAAAAAAGGCATGGCAGCAAAATCCCCCTCATTCCCCCTTTAGAAAAGGGGGAAGTTAAGGATTCCCTCTTTAGAAAAAGAAGGGGGATGGAGGAAGATTTTTGTCAATCTTGAACTATGACTTTGAAGTTTCCCTGAAATCAAGTTTACTTTATGCCAAGAAACATATAGAATCCCTGTAAATGAAAGATATGAAAACCATGTGACCTTAAAGGGGACGGCCCTATGCAAGAAAACAAGATGCTGGATTCATATTTTTATGCCCTTAACAGGGTCATAGACGTGATTTACAGGGAAGACGAGGACCTGGCCGATGTCCTCCATTTTATCGTTTCCCTTGCAACCGAGCTTACCAACGCAAAAGGGAGCACTATCCGTGTTTTCGAACAGGGGAGCTTTGACCTGAAGGCGGTATCGAGTTACGGCCTCAGCCAGACTTTTTTGAAGTCAGGGGTCATTGATTCGGGGAAAAGCGCGACCGAGATCATGGAGGGGGATACAATCATACTAACCGATTTTGAAAACGACCCCCGTATAAAAAACCTGCAAGCCGCTCAAAAAGAAAATGTGAATGCCCTTATCGGAATACCCTTAACTGTAAATGAGACCACATACAGTATTTTACGGGTCTATTTCTCTTCCAAAAAGGTCCCCACCCATGAAGAAATGGAGATGTTGAACAGCCTTGGAAAGTTAAGCTGCCTGGCCATTGAACATTCCGTCATCAGAAGTTCCCAGTAGGCCCAGTTCAGAAACAACCGGGAATAGAGCGAAATCCGCAATCAACGTCCGGATATGTTTTTTTGTTCTCCAAGATAGAGTCCGAGCAGATAAGGCTTCTGGGAGACAAAGGCCAGTGCCTGGTTTCTAATTTCATCCTCGGCAAAAACGATGCTGTAGCGCCATGTCTGGTAATCAAATGAAAGACTGCGGCTGAAATAAAGGGGCTTCAGAACATTGATTATTTCCCTTTTTGACGGCTCCGGTGCCCCGTCAAAAAGATAAAGAAGGGTATAGACGACCTGGGACCAGAGCATGATATCCATATTGTGATGGTCCATCAAGAACATGTTATGTATCCTTGAGTATGCATAGTGACTGAGATATTGCTTAACCAGGTCATGGTACTTTGCATATTCCTGGCGGCAATCCTCTTTCAACTTCAGCATATCTATTTCCAGCGATTGCGGCTGGCCCGGTTCTTTAAGGCCGTATAGCTCCACCTCCTTGCTTTCATCCTGCCACAAGGGTTTGGAGCCCTTCTCCAGATAGGCCTCGAGCCATGTTGATCGATTGAGGAGGATGCTTGAGAAAAGGGTGTACACGACCTCTTCGAACATCTTTCCGAGTTTCGGGGCGCTTGCGTTGTGGATCTTGCTGCCCAACCCCGCCTGGCAGAGCTTGAAATCGCCGAACATGGCATTGAGGGACATGAAAATGTCTATCCCGTACTGGCGTGTGGTATCCGTCCACGGCTGTTCCAGCCAGTGGGAACAGAGCTTCGCGGAAAAGGCGAAGTCCCCTCCTATGGGTTGACGAATGTTCATATGGGTCAGGGCAAACAGTAGCGGAAAGCAGATGTGGTTTGTAATGGTCCCGTCGAACTGGTGTCTCGAATAGACGGGGGTCACAAAATCGTTTCCATCACGGATGGGATAGCCGAGATGCCGGATCCATTCAGGCTCGATGGATCGCAGATCCGCATCCACAACAATGACGATTTTGGCTTCGACATCCTTGCAAAAATTAAACAAGTTCCAGAAATTGTTTCCTTTGCCTTTAACGCCTTCGGCGGTTGTGATGTACTTCTTCTCCACACGCGTTTCAGTGGAAAGGAATACGCCTTTTGTGTCGTCGGGGCTGTTATTGTCACAATTTACAATAATCCCTTTTGCATCGGGGAAATAACGCTGAATGCCCTCCCCTGCCGTCCTGGCAACATAACCGATTGTCTTGGATTCGTTGTATGAAGGAATCCCGACAACTACATCGTATCTTTTTTCCATGTCTTTCTCCCCTCCTTGAGAACCTTTTCAACGTCCGCAGGTTCGTTAAACATATACGGGAATCCGAAACGCATTGTAGTGTTATGATTGCATTAAACTCTAACGTTGCGAAAATTGAGGGTGTTGCAGATGCGAGGCGTCAATCGTGATGTCCTTAAATGCCTTTGGTGCCCCACGGGCAAGCCCGTGGCACCACTTAGTTTCGCCGATTCGCTTCGCGAACGGCGGGATTTAGTGGTTCCACACCCCGACCGTAACCGCATTTATCCGCTGCTGAAGCCCGGCTTTCTGCGGTCGGGATGATAGCATGGGGAACTTTTAAGTATAAAATTTTAGTAATATTGAGCCGTGTTGTTTATGCTACGTCAGGGCACTTCCGTTCAACGGATAATACATTCCCGTACCCATGTATCTGCAATGGATTTAAGATGCATAAGCTCGCCCCGGTCATAACCTGTTTCATTGTCCCGGAAAAACTCAGGCTGCAAAACGCCGGTATCGTGAAAGGCCTGAAGGGCGTAAAGTCTTGCACCTTCAATTATTTTTCCTATATTCTCAATGGCCTGTTCATTGACTATGGGCTTTACGCAAGTGGTCCTGAACTCGTAAGGCAAGGCGGATTCCATGATGATCTGGATGCTCAAAAGCAGGTTAACAGGATTGCAGTCTTTTTTTATCAGCGGAGAGTAGTGGAGTGGATCGGTCTTAACGTCCATTGCAATATAATCGACCAGGCCTTCATCAATCAGTCTCTTTATTGTTTGTGGCCGGCTTCCGTTTGTGTCGAGTTTTACCGGATAATCCATCTGCTTGAGTCTTTCACAGAGGGGAAGGAGGTCTTCCTGCAGGGTCGGTTCCCCTCCGGAGATAACCACCCCGTCCAGGAGGCCCTTGCGTCCTTCTAAAAAATCATAGAGAGTCCTATCCTCAAGCCAGGAAGGACAATCAGGACTTCCCTTTGCCAGTTCCGGGTTGTGGCAGTAGGGGCAGTTAAAGTTACATCCGGAAAGAAAGATGACACAGCTCACTTTCCCGGGATAATCAATCAGAGAATTCTTCTGCAAACCGCCTAGACGCATAAACCTTATGCCACCTTGAATGTCTTTCGCATGGCGAATTCCGCCTGTTTTCCGTTATTCCATTGTTTTACGGGTCTCAAATAGCCCACAACCCTTGAATAGACTTCGGTCTCCTCATTGCAAACAGGGCACTTTTCCTGCTCGCCGTTCAAGTAACCGTGGGACGGGCACACGCTGAAGGTTGGAGAAAGGGTGAAATAGGGAAGTCGAAAATTGGTTACCACTTTTTTGATCATTCCCTTTATGACCTCAATGTCCGTTACCTGCTCTCCCAGGTAGATGTGGAGCACGGTTCCACCCGTATATTTCGTCTGTAAGTCATCCTGGAGCATGAGGGTCTCGAAGATATCATCCGTGTAATTCACGGGAAGCTGTGTTGAATTTGTATAGAAGGGATCGGCCCCGTTTTGACATTCCTGTTCATTGGCGCAAATAATTCCGGGAAACTGGTTTTTGTCGATCATGGCCAGGCGATAGGACGTTCCTTCGGCGGGTGTTGCTTCAAGGTTGAAGATTTCGCCTGTTTCCTCCTGTATCCCCGCTATCAGATCACGGATAAAATCCATGACCTTGAGTGCGAACTCCCGACCTTCTTCGCTTCCGATATCCGTGTTCAAAAAATTCAGGCATGCCTCGTTCATGCCGATAATCCCGATAGTCGAAAAATGATTCTTCCAGTAAATCCCGTTGCCTTTCTTGATCTCTCTCAAATAAAAATTTGAATAAGGGTAGAGGTTTTTCTCCGTGAATTTCTCAAGGACCTTCCGCTTTATTGAAAGACTGTCCTTTGCGAGGAGGACGGTCTTTTCCAGGCGCTCAAAAAAATCTTTTTCGCTTTGAGCAAGATACCCTGTTCGCGGCAGATTAATGGTGACAACGCCGATGGAACCGGTCAGGGGATTTGCACCGAAAAGGCCTCCCCCTCTTTTTAAAAGCTCCCTGTTGTCAAGACGCAGCCTGCAGCACATGGACCTGGCGTCTTCGGGCGACATGTCGGAATTCACAAAATTTGAAAAATACGGAATCCCGTACTTGCCGGTCATCTTCCAGACCATTTCAAGGTTCGGATTGTCCCAGTCAAAGTCCGCGGTGATGTTGTATGTGGGTATTGGAAAGGTGAAGACCCTTCCCTTGGCATCCCCTTCCATCATGACCTCGGCAAATGCCCTGTTAATCATATCCATTTCAGGCTGGAACTCGGAATATGTGTCTTCGCTTTCCTCACCCCCTATGATCACATTATCGTCTTTGAGGATACCCGGTACATACAGATCCATGGTGATATTTGTGAAGGGGGTCTGAAAACCTACGCGTGTGGGGATATTTATATTAAAGACAAATTCCTGCATTGCCTGTTTGACGCCTTTGTAATCCAGATTATCATGGCGTACAAAGGGTGCAAGGAGCGTATCAAAGTTGGAAATGGCCTGTGCGCCCGCTGCCTCGCCCTGTAATGTATAGAAAAAATTAACGATCTGCCCAAGGGCCGACCTGAGGTGTTTCGGCGGCCCGCTTTCCACCTTACCTTCCACACCCTTGAATCCCTGCTTGAGGATATCTTTCAAGTCCCACCCGACGCAATAGACCGAAAGGAGGCTGAGGTCATGGATATGGAGATCTCCGTTCTTGTGCGCGTGCCTGATCTCGGGGGGATAGATTTGATTCAGCCAGTATTCCGAGGTGACGTCCGAAGATATGTAGTTGTTGAGCCCCTGAAGGGAATAGCACATATTGCTGTTTTCATTGATTTTCCAGTCCAGCTTTCCAATATAGTGTTCAACAAGGTCGACACTTGCCTTGGCAGCAATGTTCCTTATCTGGCTATGCTGGTCCCGGTACAGGATATATGCCTTGGCGGACTTATAGAAAGGAGAATCGAGAAGTATCCTTTCTACAATGTCCTGTATTTCTTCCACCTCGGGAATGGAACTGAGACGCAGTTCGTGGGCTAAGGTCATTACTCGAAGGGTGAGCTTTCTTGCCTCTCTTTCCTCGAACTCGCCGGTTGCTTTTCCTGCCCTGGCAATTGCCGCTGTAATCTTTGAAGAATCAAATTCTACGATCCTTCGGTCACGCTTTTTGATATTTTCGAGCATTTATGCCGCCTTCACCGGATAGGTTTTTATGAACAAGGACTAACAAAAGAATTTCTCACGAACGGGTTACGTTAGAAGGTGTTCTGACTTGTTAAAGCCG
>DAOUXC010000174.1 GCA_030666795.1 Desulfobacteraceae bacterium | reverse complement strand
TCCTTTATCCTGAACTCTCTCCCCACGAACAGTTCGTGCATCCGCTCCAGTTCCGCGTTGCGCTTTTCCAGTTCCCGGGTCCTTTCCTCCACCATCTTCTCCAGTTTATCCCTGTATTTTTTCAGTTCTTTTTCGGCCTGCTTGCGGTCAGTGATATCTTCCATAAAAGCCAGCCCGAACATCAACTTACCTTCTGCATCTCTAATACCCCCTGCATGTATAAGCACGTTGATGATATTGCCGTCTTTACGGATACATCTTTTCTCCATATTTAAGGCTGATGTCTTGCTCGATATCATATCTCCGAACAGTTTCCGGTTTTCAGGGCGATCATCAGGGTGTGTTACATCAAAGAGGGACATTTCCCTGAGTTCTTCCTTAGAATAGCCAAGCATTTTTTCATATGTATGATTTGTAGAAATGTAGTTGCCCATAGGGTCAACAGTACCAACCCCCAGGGGTGAGTTGTCAATGGTAAGGCGCAGTTTTTCCTCGCTCTCACGAATCACATCTTCTGCATGCTTGCGCTCAGTGATGTCGCGGCCGATGGCGTATATCAGCTTCTCTTCCGATAAAGGTATGGCCTTCCACAGGATGTGGCGGATTGAGCCGTCCCTGCAGACATAACGGTTTTCGAAATCGACCGTCTTGAGCCCTTCAGACAGTCTGGCAACCTCGGCATCGCTGGGTTCATGGTCATCGGGATAGATAAAATCGAGAAACGGCCTGGAGAGCAGCTCCTGCGTGGAGTAACCCAGCACCTGCTCCCAGGCCGGATTGACATATTTGAAGAAGCCGTCCATTCCCGCGATACAGATCAGATCCTTAGAAAGAGAGAGAATGCGGTCTCTCTCTTCTTCCGCCCGTTTCCGCTCGGTGATATCCTGAAAGGTTCCATATAGTTTGACACATTCTCCGCCTTCCCTGATCCCCCTTCCCAGGGCCCGGCACCATTTGATATTTCCTTTGGCGGTCTCAAGCCTGGCCTCGAATTCCAGGGGAATGTCCTCTTCAATAAGCCTCCGCATGGATTCTTCGACAATTGGCCGGTATTCGGGGAGGTAGTAGGACACATGCTCCTCAGGACCGGGTACGGGATTATCCTGTGCTATCTCGACAATTTCATATGTCCCTCTTGTCCATTTCGCCTCGTGGGTGATGAGATCCATTTCCCATCCGCCTATCTTGGCGATGCTCCCGACTTCATTCAGAAGAGATTCATTTTTGTGCAACTCGTCCTGTGCCTTTTTTTGCTCAGTAATATCCAGCATGAATCCTTCGATCGTTTTCACTTCGCCGCTTTCGTCAAAGACACCCCGGCCCTGCTCCCAGACCCACTTTTCCTCCCCGTTGGCGGTGATGATACGATAGACCAGTTGAAAGGCCCGCTTTTCCCCGAGTGCATCCTGAATCCTGTGCCACACAATGGAGCGGTCTTCGGGGTGGATGACCTCCCCATAGGAGAGCGATGCATTGCCGATAAGTTTCTCTGGACCGTAGCCGGTCAGGGAGCGGCAGCCATCGCTGAGGAATTCCATGGTCCAGTCCGGGTCGTTCCTGCACCGATAAGCCATGCCGGGAAGGTTGCTCATCAGTGTGGCCAACCGTCGTTGGTTTTCATGCAGGGTCTCCTCGGTCCGCATGCGCTCTGTGACATCTGTGAAGAAGCCCACGTTACACTCTCTTTCTTCAATGACTACCTTGGTCGCATTGATGTCCGCAAAAATCACGCTCCCATCTTTTCGAAGGCATGGGATATTTGACGCCAACACATTTTCTCCCTGAGCCTGGGTCTGGAATTCGGCCGTCACATTTTCAAGCGCTTCTTCAGGATGAATATCCCCTACACTCATCCCTTTCAATTCTTCTTCATTGTAGCCCAGCATTTCGCATACGGCCGGATTTGCGTACTGGAACTCCCGGTTTTCGATATCTGCGACGAGTATTCCTTCAGCGGCCCCCTGGAAAAGCGCCCTGTATCTGGCTTCTGATTCGTTCATCCTTTCCCGGGCCTCAATCAGGTCCGTCACATCCCGGGCCGTTTCTATCACATGTGTGACTTTGCCGGTCTCGTCTTTCAGAGGAGAAAGGAGAATGTCCACCCAGATCTTTGAGCCGTCTACGCGCAGGTGCTCGTGAGTGCACATCCTCGGTTTCCCTGCCTGAAAGACTTGTCGTATCCTGCAATCCTCTCCCTTTTTGTCGCAGGGTTCGCTGAACCCGTGGGAGATTTCGTAGCAGTGCCTTCCAATAATATCCTCACGACTCTTTCCCGTGGCGACAAGAAACGTGTCGTTGATGTCCGTGATCCGGTAATCAGGAGCGATGACCATGACGTCTTCGTGCAGATGCTGAAGCAGAGAGCGGAAATACCGCTCGTTCTTTATTATTTCCTCTTCGGTCTGCCTGGCCTTTGTCTCATCCGAGTAGACCGCCACTACTTCCCCGGAGGGAAGCCTGTACACAAAGTTGTCGCGCCAGCCTGAGATCCTTTCGTCCTTGTATTCTGAAACCGGATGGTGCTCCGATTTCCCCGTCTTCCATACCCTTTGGAAGACATCAAAGAGACCAAGTTCCTTTACCCCGGGGAAGACCTCCAGTACGCTTTTCCCCAGCACCTCCTCACGGCTTATCCCCTCAGTCTCCTCTGCCGCGCGGTTGAAATCCCTGATCAGGAAGTCCTCTCCGCCGTCCACCGCCTCATATACGGCGGCGCAGCTTCTCATGTTTTCGAAGAGTGCCCGGTATTTTTCTTCATTCTGTCTCAGAGCATCCTCCACACGTTTTCGATCGGCCATTTCATCCTGCAACTCTGCATAATCATTTTTTATCCCCCTGGCGTGATAGGCCATGGCATCAGCGGAGTGTGTGAGATAGCCCTGCAATCGTCCCAGGGACATGACGACTATTGCCGTAAAAAGGCCTGACGCGAGCAATGCAGTCAGCCAGGAACCTGGAGAAACGGCATACTCCGCAACATCAAAATGGAACACAATCGTTCCCGTGCATACCCCCGCACCAACCACTGCAATGACCGCGAGACCCGCTCCCAGGAGTAGGATGCCCGACCGGGTCCCCATAAGGATGGCCGCGATGATGCTGGCGGTAATGAGGAACGGCACTCCCATCCCTGTAAGGCCCCATGTCAGAAGACCTGCTATGCCCAGACTGAAAAGGAAAATAAGTATGATGAGGGTTTTCAGGCGAACGGAAAGCCGGCGACGTAGAAGGGCTGTTCCCAGAACAAAAAAATAGGCCCCGATGTGGAAAAACATTATATTCTGCCAGCCAGCCTCCTTTGCACGCAACAAGGAGGAAACAAGCGCCGGAAGCCCGAAGATTACAAAGGCCAGGATTGCCATGTTCACCAGCCCGTTTCGTACCTCCTCGATGCCCTTTGAGACTGAACTGTCCTCAAATACTTTATCCCTGGATTTCATGGTGTTCATTCCTTTTCCGGAAGAAACCGCTTCTATTCCAATGATTCAGGATATATCGTGTCCCTTGTCCTTTTTGTCCTTTGTTTCGGGTCCTCACGGGTTGGATGATTGATCACTGGAAAAGCCTCCTTCAAATTCCCCCTTGATCCGGTTTCTAAAGGCCAAAATCTAAACTTAAAGCGCAACATTCGTGCCAAAAAACCATTTGCCATGAAACAGTTGAAAAACCGAGGTACAACTCAAACCTGTGGAATCTCAAACCTATTGAAATGTCAGAGTATTGTTAAATAAGGCAGCAATAGATAAACAGGCTTTCATTCGGTAAAAAAGTTTGATGAAGCCTGGTTTTTAAGAGGGCAAGCTTCACAATGCACAAAAAAATGTGCATCGTGCACAATTTTCTGTGCATTGTAAAAAAAACTACAATAAAAACAAGTGCCTGTAAACGACACAGTGTGCACATTTTTTTGTGCATTGTAGCTTTCTGAAGCCGTGTCAACGAGGACAAAGAGCTTGTAAAGGGACTAAAGACCCTTTAAAGGCCGTATCTGAGATCCTTCCGGCTATTATGATGTGATATGTATGATAAGACCTTGCTTTTTATTGAAAAAACTATAGAGAGATTTCCCTTGTGAGTCAATGAAAAAGGAACCACTATATACGTGGTGTCAGACTGGATTACAGACTTAAGGTTTTTCAGGAATATGGGTTGGAACAAGACAGGGCCTTCAAAAAATGTGAATTCGTGGAAATTGATGCAATTCAGGCGTAATCCGGGTGACCATCCGGATCACGTGGACGATGGTGCTTTCATTGTTGTAGCATGGAATACCCACAAGGATGTCGGCGGTCTCGATCTCTTCTACCCGCTTTGCCGTATAACCCCTGAGTGCCGTGGCATAATTCATTTTCACAACTCCTTCGAAAACTTGATACCCGGAATTACAAAACTCCAATGCACGCTAATCCGGATCATCGGAAACCGTTTCCCCGTTGCGGGGAGGGGGCAGGTCTTTCTTGTATACGAGGGTGCGGTAAGGGAAGGGTATCTCAACTCCCTCTTTGTCAAAGCGTTTTTTTACATGCTCCAGGACCCAGAATCTCCCAAGGAAAAAGTCGTCTACTTTGGGCACCCACATGTAGAGCCTCAGCCCGATGGAAAAATCGCCGTGGGAAATGACCCTGACCACAGGTGCCTCGGCATCCTTGTCGCGGTTGGGGCACCGATCCGCTTCTTCCAGGATCAGCCGGCGGGCCAGATCTATGTCCGTGTCATAGCTTACCCCGAATTCAACGGTGCACCTCATCTTCGGGTCGATTATGCTGTAGTTGACCAGCGTCATTTCGTCGAGCTTTGCGTTCGGTATTATGAGCCGCTTGTGCTGCCAGGTTCGAACAATGGTGTGGCGCAGCGTAATATCCTCGACCGTGGTGTACTCGCCTTCTATGGAAACATTGTCCCCAATTCGAACGGGCCTGTAGATTGCCAGGGAAATCCCGGAGATCAGGTTGGCCAGTGTCGATTTTGCGGCGAAGCCGATGACAAGGGCTGTGATGCCGGCGCCTGCAACCAGTGTCCCCATCAATGCCCTGAGGCCCGGCACGAGGCTCGCGTAAAACAGGGCGGCGATAAGGAATAAAAGGAAATTCTTGATTCGCACAATGTAGCGTACCACTGCGTCGTCAACATGCCTCTTGAAACGCCCCATGACCCAGTTGGCCCTCCGGATAAGGCGTGTGGTAATCGCGCAGGCGGCCCAGGCAATAATAAGAATCAAAACGGCCAGGGCAAGCGCCCCCAGGCCGGTATTGGGATCTATGAGTCTGTTAAGGCAAAGCCAGGTGGAATCCATGATCGCCCTCCATATGAGTAAAAACCCATGCTTTTAAAACGCAGTAACGCGCGATGCGACAGTCACTGCTCTATGCAGAGACA
The DNA here is from genome assembly GCA_030666795.1 of Desulfobacteraceae bacterium. Lineage (GTDB taxonomy): Bacteria > Desulfobacterota > DSM-4660 > Desulfatiglandales > Desulfatiglandaceae > JAIOSR01. Next base: position 2,256 of record DAOUXC010000174.1, on the reverse strand, counting down.
GAACCATCTTGCCAATCATTCTAAAATACAAAATATTTTATCATATTCCATGCACTGGTACAACTCCGCAAACCGGCACGGGAAGGACTCAATGACCCGGAATGAAAATGGTTCCAAAATTTACAATCCTTTCTCCCGGCAGGAAGTCTTTCATCCTGCTAAAGGATCAATCTTCAATATCCGAATATTTGAAGACTTAGCGGCTGGAATACGTAAAAGAAGGGAATCCCCTCACATCCCTCTGGGCCCGTGGTATGAAGGTTATACCATATTCAGTCTCCACAGCTCAAAATTCAGGTATACGGCAAATGACACCCATGAAAGGTAGGGTATCAGAAGAAGGCCCGCTGTCCTGCTCTTTTGCCGGAAGACAATGAGTGTGCAGGCAATGGCACACCAGAGTATCAGGATATCAACAAAAGCAAGTCCCGGATTCCTGAGACCGAAGAAAAGGAAGGTCCACAAACCGTTGAATAAGAGCTGAATACCGAAGAGGACAAGGGCGAATTGAACTCGGACATTGTGCCTTTGAAGCCAGACAAGCCAGGCCGAAATGCCCATGATAGTATAGAGGAATGTCCAGACGGGTCCGAATATCCAGTTAGGGGGATTCAGGGAGGGCTTTATAAGACCTTCATACCATGCATCCGGCCTGAACATGGAACCGAGAATGGCGGGAATGAAAGAGATCACCAGTAAAAGTGCAAGGGCTCCAATGGAGCGTTTTTTATTCTGCTTCATTATAAAGGCCTTCCCTGAAATGAATACCGCTTGGGAAAAGAATATAACCAAGCTATCCTTTGCAACAAAAAAAAGCGCCTTCAGCAGCTATCAAGAGCGGCCAAGACGCCTTTTATTGTTCACATTTCATTTATTAATAAGGCTTCAGGTTGGATTAGTCGCCAATGGGAAGCGCCCTGGATGCGTCATCCAGGCAGTTTTTGAGGTCATCCTCATCAACCTTTTTAGGATCTTTCAAATCATCCACCCGGCATACATACTCATTGCCTGCGTTGTCCTTCACCCATACGAATCTTTTCTCATGCTCGGCCATGTCCCACCCTCCTTTTCATTTGTTTGCTGGTTGTGAAAATCAGGTTGTTTCGGAAACATATGCTGAAACGGAAAGGCCATGGCAGAAGGGAAGATCATATGGAAAATCCGAAGAGGAAAAGAAGTTGTCGACTGTTTCAGCAACCTTATCATAGATTATAAGTATTTATCCGGCAGAGTCAAACAATAAAGATTTTTTTGAAACTGATTTCATAAGCTATACTCAGGTTTTTTTAAGTGTATGGGTCCATGTCTCTTGAATATGAATCGCGCGGGGTTGGTTCGCCTGTGATCACAATTCCCAGATAACCTTTGACGGTATGGTGTTCCCGGTCTTTATCCATTCCTGCTTGACAATGACATGCCTGTGGTTATCTTGAAAATAACACTACGAACAAGACAAGAACCCGCCCTGAAAAAGGGGCCATGAGCCGGGTTACAGTATTTTCTGTATACCCGGCTTTTTTTTGCCCGGATGATCCGACCGCATCTTAAGGTAAAAACGGGCAGAATTTTAAAGGAGGATTATATCATGGAAACTTCAAGCAGTACTTGTAAAGACAATGTTTCAGTATTGAGCCCGATATTTGCCAGGGAGGAATTCAGCAGACTGGATGAATCGAGCGACACCGAATTTTACGCCAAAGACCGGTTTGTCAGCCATCTGGATTCGCTGGCCCTGTCAACAGTCGAGCGTCTCATTGGTGATCTCGTCATTGAAAAGGAACCGGTGATCCTTGACCTGATGGCAGGATGGGATTCCCACATACCCGATTCACTCGACCCGTCGAGGGTGGTTGGGCTCGGGCTGAATGAAAATGAACTCCAAAAGAACAAGGCACTGACAGAACACGTGATTCTGGATATCAACGAAAACCCCTGTCTACCCTTTCCGGAAGGTACTTTCGACATCGTGATCAACACGGTGTCCGTGGACTACATGACGTGGCCTTTGGAGATTTTTGAGGAAGCGGCTCGGGTCCTCAAGCCCGGCGGTCTTTTCCTGATCATCTTTTCGAACCGCATGTTTCCGGCAAAGGCATTCAAATTGTGGCGTGAGTCAGACGAAGATGAACGGGTGATTCTTGTGGATGAATTTTTTAAGCAGTCTGGTGCATTTGAGAAAACCCGGTTTTTTGCCTCAAAGGGCAAACCGAGACCCGGGGACGACAAATATGCCAATGAGACCGACGTGAGCGATCC
>DAOUXC010000062.1 GCA_030666795.1 Desulfobacteraceae bacterium | reverse complement strand
TTCCAGCAGTCACTCAGAAAAGACCGCTTCAACCTTCAGCCGTGCAATCATGTCCCGTCTTGAGGCGCACTCATTTGCTGGATGATCCATCGAAAGGAGAGGATCTTTATGAAGAAATACACAGCGGCTACCGTTTTGTTGTTGATTGCAATTGTTTTTTTGTTCCCCGGCACTGGAATGTGCCGGGAAATGTCCAGTGCTGAAATTATCAAAGAACTGAAGGCGCTCAAGGAGAGAATCGTTAAGCTTGAGAAAGAACTGGCTAAAAAAGATAAGGAAATGGAGCCTATGAAGCAGGATATGCACAAAACCCACATTGCCGGGCATCCGGAAGCACGCCCGCCAATTCCGGGTGAAGAACCGGAAAGAGAAAAATGGTATGACAGGATAGAACTTTCAGGCGCCGTTGAGATAGAGTATGGCAATACGCATGAAGACTTTAAGGACAATACGGTTGCAGGTCTTCCGTCAGACAAGGTCCGGGAACATGATTTGTCTCTTGCAACCGTAGAATTAGGTGTGGATACCCAAATCAACAAGTATACCAGAGGACATATCCTTTTTCTCTATGAGGAGGATGAGGATGGGGACAGGGTCCGGCTTGACGAGGGGACTATTTTCTTAGGCGGCATTGAAGAGACGTATGGTTTTTATCTTCTGGCCGGTAAATATTATCCCCATTTCGGTGAATTAAACACCTTTCTTGTGTCCGATCCTCTTACCCTGGAGATGTTTGAAATCCGGGAATCGGCGGCCCAGGCAGGCTGGGAAAATGACTGGTTTTCCATTGGGGCAGGTTTATTCAACGGGGACGTCCAGGAAGACTTTCACCGGGAAAATAACCGCATCAATGGTTTTTTCGCAGATGTAAATATGCATAATCCCGAAGGCACATTAGGAGGCGTCTCATTGCTTATGGGCATCTCTTATCTCAGCAGTGTGGCGGACAGCGATACCCTTACAGATGAGGTGAACGATATCAACGGTGATTTAGACAACAATGATATCCGTGACTATGTGGATGGTGTTGCGGCCTATCTTGTGGCAGAATACGGGCAATTCAGTTTCGGGGCCGAGTACATTACCGCCCTGGATGATTTCAGGGCCGGGGAGATGGCATACGCGGTCGACAGGCTCGGCGCAGCCAGAGACACGAGACCCGCCGCATGGAATTTCGAATTTGCCTACAGGCCCATAGACAATGTCCAGTTGGCCATCAGGTATGAAGGTTCCGACGAGATGTACGATCTCTTCCCGGAAGACCAGTTTGGTTTTACCGTGAGCTGGGAGCTTTTCAAATATACTACCCTTTCAGGGGAATATCTCCACGGGGAATATGAGGATAACGCCACGACCGTGGACAGGGATCAGGATATCTTTACCATGCAGTTGGCCATTGAGTTTTAGCCGGTGATGTTGTAAATTCATGCTCAAAGTATTAAAAATATCATTGCTGTCCACAATAGATATAAACAGGGATTTTATATGCATATCTCAGAAGGCATATTATCAGGACCCGTTCTGGTTTCAGGAATAGCGCTTGCGGCCGCGGGCACTGCAATTGGCTTGAAAAAGCTGGATTATGACCGGATACCTCAGGCTGCTATTCTTTCGGCCTCGTTTTTCGTGGCCTCGCTTATCCATGTGCCTGTCGGGCCTTCAAGCGTTCACCTTATCCTCAACGGCATTGTGGGCCTCCTATTGGGATGGGGGGCCGTCCCCGCCATTCTTGTGGCTTTGACGCTCCAGGCCCTGTTCTTCCAGTTCGGAGGCATCACGACCTTAGGGGTCAACACGGTGACCATGGCCCTGCCTGCTGTTTTGTGCTATTACCTGTTCGGCCGAATGTTGCACAAAAATAATTCCATTGCGCTCTTCGGCTCGTTTGCATGCGGGGCATTTTCCGTTTTCCTGGGCGCCATTATGGTTGGGCTTGCACTATTTTTTACGGAAGAGAATTTTTTCAAGGTTTCTTCCTTGATTGTAATGGCCCACCTTCCAGTGATGGTCATTGAAGGGATAATTACGGCGTTGTGTGTGGCCTTTTTGAAAAAGGTCCAGCCTACTTTGCTTCCGGGATACTCTGGTGAGAAATTTGACACAAAAACCACCTGCCCAGCTACTACTGCTAATGCTCAAGAAGTTATCATCGACAAGGGGCGGGGCGATGTCGGGAAGGATTAACTTATGAAATTGAAATCCTATCAGGGAGTGTAACATGCCTGACCGCACTTTGATTAGTGGAGATGGATGGTCAAAAGGCATTCTCGGCCTTATGCTTTTGGTCTGCTTGTTTCTTGTTGGGGAGGGTTCCGCTAACGCACATAAGGTCATGATTTTCGCCTGGGTGGACGGGGATACCGTCCATACGGAGAGCAAATTCAGCGGAGGTAAAAGAGTCAAAGGCGGTGATGTAATTGTTTATGATCTGGAAGGAAGTCAACTCCTGAAGGGAAAGACGAATACAAAGGGAGAATTCTCTTTCAAAGTAACGAAAAAGACGGGGATGAAGATCGTCCTTATGGCAGGCACGGGGCACCGGGGCGAGTGGACAATACCTCCGGATGAAATCCGGGTCGTGGTAACCGGAGAGGCCGTTACTGCAGCATCTAAGGAAACAGGTGAAGAGAAACCGGAAGAGCGGGCCCGGAAAGCAACGATGCCCGGCGTCAGCCAGGATGAAATCCAGATGGCCGTGGAAAAGGCATTGGACAGGAAGCTCAAACCGGTCCTGAAAATGTTAGCTGAATCTAAGGAGCACGGCCCCTCCGTCACTGAAATCCTGGGCGGTATAGGCTACATCTTAGGTTTGATGGGTGTTGCGGCCTATTTCCATTATCGTCGTAAATCCGGTAGGGTGGAAAACAAAAAAATGGACACTTCATAACAATGTTAGAGGAACCTTTTGCAACCGGACACTCCCATATCCATTGTCTCGACCCGAGGCTCAAGGTCCTTTTTGCGACAGTCTATTCTTTTGTCGTGGCCCTTTCAGACAGGTTTCCGTCCCTGTTCGCCGCCCTTGCGCTTTCCTTCCTGCTGATCGGCCTGGCCCGGCTCAATATCCGGGAAGTTGCCAAAAGAGTGCTGATTGTTAATGGTCTGATCCTTCTCTTCTGGTTAGTGTTGCCCCTGACCTTTGAGGGTGTTGCCCTTTTTTATTTAGGGCCGTTTGAAGTGACTCGCGAGGGGTTGTTACTCTCGGCAAGGATCACGTTAAAATCAAATGCTATCCTCTTGGCGTTTGTAGCCCTGATAGCATCCACATCCATCGCCACATTGGGGCATGCCTTGAACCGACTGCGTATGCCTGAAAAGATGGTTCACCTTCTCCTTTTGACCTACCGGTATGTGTTTGTCATTGAGCAGGAATACCAGCGACTTGTCAGGGCAACAAAGATCAGAGGTTTCCGCCCCAGAAGCAACCTGCATACTTACAGGACCTATGCATATCTTATTGGAATGCTTTTTGTCCGCGCATCTGAACGGGCCGCAAGGGTGCACCGGGCAATGATCTGCCGCGGATTTAAAGGGAAGTTTTACTGTCTTAGGGAGTTTTCCTTTTCCCGGCTTGATTTTGTCTGGTCGGCATTCATGGCAATTGTCGTTATCGGGCTGGTGATTGTTGAATGGGTGTAATATACGGAGATGGAATGGAAAAAATAGCCACAACCCGCAACCCGGAACCCGCAACCCGGAACCCGATCATACAATTAGAAAACATCTGTTTTTCCTATCCAAACGGCAGGGCCGTGCTGGACAATCTCCAATTCGAGATCGGGCGGGGCCAGAAGTCAGGTCTCATCGGTCCCAATGGGAGCGGCAAGACTACTTTCCTGCATATAATCATGGGGCTATTGATCTCCTGGTCCGGCACGGTGCGGATTTTCGGGAAACCCGTGGAAACCGAACAGGACTTCCGTCATGTAAGGCAGAAAGTGGGTTTCCTTTTCCAGAACGCCGATGACCAGCTCTTCAGCCCGACGGTTTTAGAGGACGTGGCCTTTGGTCCCCTTAACTTAGGCAAAAAGCCGGGAGAGGCCCGGGAAATGTCTTTAGACACATTAAAAGCCCTGAACCTCGATGGCTTTGAGGACAGGGTGACACACCGGCTGTCCGGAGGGGAGAAAAAACTGGTGGCCCTGGCAACGGTGCTGGTAATGAAACCCGATGTGCTTCTCCTGGACGAACCTACCACCGGCCTTGACGAGGATACGAGCAAACGCATCATAGATATATTGAACGGCCTCGATATCAGTTACGTGATCGTCTCTCACGAATATGACTTTCTTGCCAGGACCACCCGTGATATTTACAGCATGCAAGGTGGAAAGATCGAGTATAGCGGCAGATCCGAGAACCTGCACAGCCACTACCACAGTCATCCGCACGGGACAGTTCCCCACAGCCATAATTAGTGCTTATCCGGAAACTATTGCAGAAAGAATGAGTTGATGCAAGGGAAAGATATGTGTAACTATGATATGTGCTTTAATCCGGTGTTGTCAGGAATATGGAGGTTTGCGATATATCATGGGATTTAAGACAATCATTTATGAGAAAGCCGACAGGGTCGCTACTTTGTCTCTTAACAGGCCTGATGCGCTCAATGCTTTTGATGAGGAAATGAAGCAGGATTTATTAAAGGCACTGTCAATGGCCTCTTCCGACGAAAAGATCCGCGTTGTGGTCTTTACGGGCAGGGGACGTGCTTTCTGCGCAGGGGCTGACCTCAATCGTTTTAAGGATGACTACGAATATTTCGAACGTACAGGGGAGCCCCCGGGGTTTTATGACATCAGCCTGCCCCGCATTTTTACATCTTTTCCCAAACTGCTCATCGCCGCAGTCAACGGTCCTGCGGTGGGAGTGGGAATGACCATGGCCCTGGCCTGTGATATCAGGCTTGCATCGGAACGGGCGTCATTCAGTTGCCCGTTTACGCGGGTAGGGTTGACCCCCGAGTTCGGCAGTTCCTATTACCTGCCCCGTCTGGTCGGTTATGCCAGGGCCGTTGAGTGGGTCTTGACAGGCAGGACAATAAAGGCACAGGAGGCCCATTCCACGGGTTTGATCAACCACCTTGTCGCCCCTGAAGCACTTTTGGATGAGGCCCTTAAAATGGCAAAAGATATCGCAGCCATGCCTGAGGAGGCTATTGATGCGGCAAGGGATCTTTTGCGCCGGGCCCTTAATTCAAGCCTTGATGAAACCCTGGAAAGGGAAATGGATGTTCTTCATGGTCTTATGACCTCGCGGGGTCACTATGTGGCTGTTTGCAGGCTTCTGGATCAAATGAAAGGGAAAAGGTAAATTCATTTCCCCCGTATCTAAATTCCCAGACCCCATAGCCGTTGAATTAAGGGTTGCGAATGATCTTACTGTTTATTGAGAAAATCGTAGGGTCGGCCACTGTGCCGACCCAGCGTCAAGGCGGGCACGGTGGCCCGCCCTACGATTATGGTCAGGTGGAATTTCAGGGCAACGCCTTAACTCAACGGCATTTTCCCCATCCCCTTCTCTCCGAGCCTGAGCCCAAAAGGAAGGGGACATGGGGGTAAAGATTATTCGGTCCTACTTCATTTTCTTAGGTGTGCGCCAACCGGTAATACTCACCAGTCTTTTGTTAGGGACATCCGCCTTGAACAGCTTTATCATTTCCGGAGGGGCGTGGCTTTTGTCGGTATAGGTGAGGGGAGGAAAGATCCCTCCGGTATCAAAATCCCTGAAGGTTTCAAAAGCGGCCTTAAGGCTGTCGGGGTTCAGGTCCTTACCTGCGCGCTTGAATGCCTCACCGAATAGATAGGATGCACCGATACCATGGATATACAGCGACGTGAGGCCGATGCTTTTAGCGTCGCGGCCATATTTTTCGGCGACTTTACGGGCCAGTTTGACACCGGGAGAATCATCAGCCCAACCACCCACGAAATTGGCGCCGATGTAGTTTTCCGCTCCCTTGCCACAAGCCTTTACAATCATATCGTCCGTGGCCCAGTTGAAACCGAATACGGCCTTTGGTTTATAAGAATACTTTTCAGCGGTCTTTAAAAAACTAATAACCGGCGGCAAGACATCGCAGGTGATGACATAATCGACCTTGTTTTTCTGTAACGTCAGGACCTGTGAACTGGCGTCAACCGCCCCTGTGGGCAATACCAGTTCGGACACCAGATCAACCCCGTATGCCTTTGCCCTTTCACGTATGGCTTTCAGCCCGATCTTGCCGTATTCTTTTTTCGCGTAGACTACTCCGATACGAGGATTTTTGTCCTTCATGTCGTTGAAAATATAATCAACGATACACTGGTATTGGCACTCATAGGTTGCGCCCATGGCAAAGATATAGGGTTGATAAGGATCGAAGAATTCCCGCATCAAGGCGTTTGGTATATTGGAGATCTTGTATTTATTAATGGTTTTCATGTTGGCGATGGTCTGGTTTGATCCCCCCGAAGTTATAAGGCTCAAAACTTTGTCGCGATGGATGAGTTTTTTCAATGCAGCCACTGATTTTGGCGCCTGGAATTCATCATCTTCCCATATGACCTTGACTTTCCGGCCGTGGACGCCCCCCTGATCGTTAAGGTATTTCATGTAATCCACCATCCCGTGCCCGTCCGGAAGACCGAGAGCGGCAACCGGACCGGTTTTCACAAGAATCAGCCCCAATTTGATTGTGTCCTTTGTTACTCCCCGTTCGGCAAGAGCAGGCGAGGCGAACAGACAAATCAAGGCAATCACCAGTAATACTGTCCTAATCCTTTTGACTTCCATGGCTCCCTCCTTTTTCTGGCTAAATGTTAAAAGTAATGTAACTACTCAGGTTGTCAGGTTCACGGTTCACAGTTCAAGGTTAATCGCTTTGCTATTTTTTTCATATCTCCTCTGCAACAAAAAGTTCGCTCCGGATTTGTGTGCAACAGCACCTGGCTTTCTGCAAGAACTGGATGAACTGTGCATTCGGTTTAGAATCGAACCTGTCTTTCATCAATCTAACCTTGAACCGTGTCGAAGATCCCGCTGGGCGGGGAACCTTTGAACTCTGAACCTAAGTAGTTACAAACTAACAAACCCATACATTTTATCCAGCTTGAGCGGTTCACCGTTCACGGTTCCCGGTTAAAGAGCCCCAACTGTCTGATATCAAAAGAATGATGACTCAGTAGAGACGCCACGCATGTTTCACCCAATGGGTGAAAGAGGCTAATCTTGGCATTGCGCTGTAAAGTGATGTATGTCAATAGATTATAACCTTTGAACCTTAAACCCTGAACCTTGAACCGATCACTTTAGGTTTCAATAAGTATACGGCCAATTCTTAAAACAGGTCTTGATTCTTGTCCATATCCCGGAAAGACCCTTTGGTTCAAATATGAGAAATAGCATTATGAGCAGACCGAAAGCGGCGATGTTCCACCCGTCGTCGTATTTATCTTCTATTGCCGGAAACAACAAGGTCAAAAACTGGGCAAGGCCCTTTATAAACTCGGGGATGATGGTAATGAATACTGCCCCGAAAATAGAGCCCAGGATCGAACCCAATCCGCCGACGATGATCATGGCCAGGTACTGCACAGAAAGTAGAAATGTAAAGTGTTCGGGATGTATATATTCCATAACATACGCATAAAGTCCGCCGGCTATGCCCGCGTAAAAAGAACTGATTGCAAAGGCCATAACCTTGTACTGGGTCAAACTGACACCCATTACCTCTGCGGCAATGTCCCGATCACGGATAGCGATGAAGGCCCTTCCAACGCGGGTTCTCATAAGATTGGTAGCGGCAATGATGGCAAGGGCCGTCAATACGATCAGAAAATAGTAAAGCTTATTGTTGGAATCCAAAGGGTACCCTAAAAGATTAAGTGTTGGCACACTTATACCTCTTACCCCCTTTGTTACACTATCCCATGTGATAACCACATATTCCACCACCACACCAAATGACATGGTCGCCATGGCCAGATACAGGCCCTTGAGTCGTAGACACGGGATGCCCACAAATAGACCGGCACAGGCAGCCAATACTCCGGAAGCGGGAAGGCAGATCCAGAAGGGGACTTGAAACCGGCTGGATATGATTGCCGTGCAGTAGGCCCCAATGGCGAAAAATGCGGCATGCCCGAGGGATATCTGACCGGTAAATCCGGTTAGTATGTTAAGCCCTAAGGCGGCTATGGTGGCGATACAGGAAATATTGATAAGGTATATAATGTAGGGGTCACCTATAAGAGGCAAAACAGCCAAAACCATCAAAAAAAGCCCGATCCAGGATTTTATCCAGATGGTCTTGAACAGCTTAATATCCTCATAATAGCTTTCACGGAATGTTTTACTTCGAATTGCCACCTTAAACCCTTTCGATTTCCTTTTTCCCAAAAAGCCCGTAAGGCCTGATCATCAACACCAGGAAAAGTACCACAAACGGGGTAACATCTTTTACCCCTCCCCCGATAACCTGGTCCAGATATCCCCCTGCCAGATTTTCAATGATTCCTATTGCGAGCCCTCCGATAATAGCGCCGGGGATACTCTCCAAACCACCTAAAATAATCGCCGGAAAGGCGCTGATGGCGACAAAGGTCAGACCGAGGTTTATTACCATGATATTGGCCAAAAAGACTCCGGAAACAGCGGCGGTTATAAAGGAAACGGCCCAGATCAGCGCAAAGACCTGCTTAACGCTGATACCCATTAACAGGGCGACATCCTGATCATCCGCAGTGCCCCTCATGGCCAGCCCCATGCGGGAATACTTGAAGAAAATGAAGAAAATAGTGATAACAACGAGTGTCGAGAGTATGATCCAGATTTCGGTCTGAGAAAGGACAATCCCGCCCATTCTGACTGCTTCCGTTGGAATAGGGGAGGGGAAAACCAGATTATTATGGCCGAATAGGATGCCTGCCATGCTTCTTAAGAAAATACTAAGCCCGATAGTGACCATGACAACGGCAAATACCGGTTCCCCTAACATGGGACGAAGAACCAGTCTTTCGGTTACAATCCCCATAAGACCGGCTATGATGCCTGTAAGCAGGACGGCCACCAGGAAAGGTAAATGAAAGGTCGTTACTAAAAAGTAACAAATAAAGGCCGACAGCATAATCACCTCTCCCTGGGCGAAATTCAAAATATCCGTGGCCTTGAGAATAAGTACGAAACCAACTGCGATCAGCGCGTAAAGACAGCCCAGGGCTATTCCGCTGATCACTAACTGGACAAAGAATGTAAAACCTGTATTCATTCGAGCACTCCTTCCTTAAGCGGAAAGGCTTGAATTACGGTGTTAATATCACAATTGATCGAAAAAGACTCAATTGTGAAGCATTCAGCATTCAGTAAGTCACTGTAAATGGGCATCTATACAACCAACATAGATGAGATATAAATCCGCTTTCCAAATTCATAAGCTGACGGCTGAACGCTGGTCGCCGAGGGCTTCCTAATTGGGCTTCAGCTCAATTAGGTCAATACATAGCATCAATAATGTCCTTGAACTTTTTCTCAATCATGGACCGTTTGACTTTCATGGTGGCTGTCACTTCCTGGTCATCCGGATCAAGTTCCTTGTCCAGAATGGCAAACTTCTTTATGGTTTCTACCCTTGCGAAATTTGTGTTGGCCATTTCTATTTCCCCTTGAATGAGTTTATAGACTTCGGGATGGGTGGCCAGGCTTTTGTAATTTGTATAGGCGATTTTGTTGTTCTGTGCCCAGTTTTCCACGTTTAACAATTCAATCTGTATCAGACAGCTCAGATACTTCCGACGATCACCAATGACAATGGCTTCGTTGATGAACTGGCTGAATTTGAGCTTGTTCTCTATTTCCGAGGGAGCGATGTTCTTGCCGCCGGCAGTGATAATGATATCCTTTTTACGATCCGTTATCGTGAGATTGCCGTCCTCATCCACCTCTCCCACATCACCCGTATGAACCCAGCCGTCACGGATAGTCTCCCTGGTAGCCTCGGGACTGCCGTAGTAACCTTTGAAGACGGATTCTCCCTTCTGTATGATTTCCCCGTCCTCTGCTATTCTGAATTCAATTCCCGGTATTGCCTTTCCAACCACTCCGCCGAGCTTGATTTCTCCATTTCTGGGCATAAAGGATATCCCGCTCATTTCCGTCATGCCGTAACATTCGCGAATGGGGAGGCCGATTGCATGAAAAAATTTCATGATATCCGATGACAACGGGGCAGCGCCGCTCACAAGGATCTTTGCCTCGAGCAGTCCCAACTGGTTTCTGAGTGCCCGAAACAGGAGCAGATAGGCAATGGCGTAGAGGATTTTCCATTGAACGGGAACGGGTTTGAAATCCAGCTTGTAACCTGCAACCCGATGGCCGATGGGCATCATGGCCTTGAAGATCCATCGTTTGAAAAAGATGGCGTCCTCCATCTTTATCATGATGTTGGAATAGATCTTTTCCCAGATCCGCGGCACATTCAGGAAGGCGGTGGGTGAGATTTCCTTCATATCTTCCTGGAGCGTGGCCACGCTTTCGGCAAAGTTCACAGTACAGACCGCCCACATGGGAAAAATGAGAGAAAACATCCGCTCCGCAACGTGGCACAAAGGGAGCGCCGAAACAAAAGAGTCTCCTTCTTGAAAATCAAGTACCTGGGAAAGGCCCTTGATCATAACCACCATGTTTTTCTGGCTGATCATGGCCCCTTTGGGCTTTCCCGTAGTGCCGGATGTGTAAACAATGATGCCGGTATCATCAGGATTTGTATGTTTTACCATTTCTTCAAAAAGATTCGGTTTTTCCCTGTGAAGGGTCTCACCAAGTTCCTCCACCTTTTTAAAGCTGATGATCATCGGATCCTTGTAACGGCGAAGTCCTTTCATGTCTATGCCAATGATCTTTTTCAGCAACGGAAGCTCGTCTTTTACTTCCAGGACCTTGTCCACCTGCTCCTGGTCCTTGCAGACCACGAAGCTGGATTCGGAATTTTTCAGGACATATTTCACCTGGGATGCCACGTCCGTGGGATATATGCCCACGGTTACGGCCCCTGAGCCCTGGGCAGCCAGATCAGCGTACAGCCATTCCCTGCAATTATCCCCGAGCACGGAAACCTTATCACCTTTTTCCAGGCCAAGGTGTTTGAGACCCAGGGCGAAGAAACAGACATGGTTCCAGTAATCCTTCCATGTGACGCTCTGCCAGATGCCCAGGTCCTTTTCCCTCAGGGCCACCTTGTTCCGGTAAAGATTCGTGTTCCTTAAGAACAGTTTCGGTATGGTATCTTCTTTCATCTTCTACTCGTCCTGTCCTAAGTAGGCCTCGATGACTTTCGGGTTTGCCTGGATTTCCCGGGGATTCCCGTTCGCAATTTTGGAACCGAAGTCAAGCACTGTGATCTCATCGACAATGTCCATGACCACGCCCATGTCGTGTTCCACCAGGATAATGGTCATCCCCAATTCCTCGTTGATATCCAGGACAAACCGGGCAATGTCCTCTGTCTCCTCCACGTTCATCCCTGCCGCGGGTTCATCCAGAAGAAGAATTTTGGGATCCATGGTCAGGGCCCGGCCCAATTCAACCCTTTTCTGAATGCCATAGGGCAAGGAGCCCACCAGTTGCTTTCTGACCTTTTCGATTTCCAAAAAGTCGATGATTTCTTCCACTTTCAGGCGGTTTCCCACCTCTTCCCTGAGTGCTTTACCGTAAAAAAAAGAACCACTGAAAGGACCCGAATTCATGTGGATATGGCGGCCCAAAAGCAGGTTATCGATAACATTCATATTGGCAAAGAGTTCGATGTTCTGAAAGGTACGCGCGATTCCCAACCTGGCAATTTTATGAGGCTTTAAGCCGGTAATATTCTTGCCTTCAACAAGGATCTCACCTTCGGTAGGGATATACACGCCGCTCAAGCAGTTGAAAAGAGATGTCTTACCCGCGCCGTTGGGACCGATGATGGCGTGGATCTGTCCTTTTTTTACGGTCATGTGCACATTCTTGAGCGCTACAATACCGCCGAAATTCAAAGAAAGATGCCTGATTTCCAATAAGTCCATTGAACCTGAATTCCTTTATGAGAGCCAACGCTTGCGTCGTTTGTAATGCTTGACATCGGCATAACTCTTTTTTTCCATTTCATCGGTCACGCCTAAATAGAACTCCTTGACATCTTCATTCTCCACCAGAAGATCGGTGGGGCCGTCCAGGACGATTTTGCCGTTCTCCATGATATAACCGTATGTGGCGAAGTTGAGCGCTACTCGAGCGTTTTGTTCAACAAGCAGGATGCCCGCATTCTGTTTTTCATTGATCACCCTGAGCATGCCGAAGATTTCTTTGACTAATATGGGGGCAAGACCCAGCGAAGGTTCATCCAGCATCATCAGCTTTGGATTGGATATGAGGGCCCGGCCTATGACGAGCATCTGCTGCTCTCCGCCTGAAAGGAATATGGCAAGCTGGTTTTTTCTGCCTGCCAGCACCGGAAAATAGCCAAAGATCATTTCAAGATCTCGTTTTACCTGCCTCCTGTCCGGTCTTGTGTGGGCACCGATCATTATGTTTTCTATGACGTTCAGGTCTTCGAATACCCTGCGCCCTTCGGGGACCATTGTAATGCCCATTTTGACAATTTTGTCAGGATCCAGCCGGTGAATGGGTTTTTCCATAAACTCGATTTGACCGTCTTCCAGTTCCCCGTTTTCGGAATCCAGAATACCGGAGATGGCCTTGAGCGTGGTGGTTTTACCCGCGCCGTTGGCCCCTAAAAGGGCCACGACCGCGCCGTCGGGAACCTCTAAGGAGATGCCTTTCAGTACCAGGATGACATCATTGTAGACTACTTCTATGTTGTTGCCTTTCAGCATGATTTCATTTATCGATCTCTACCGCCGATATGGCGGGTAAGCAGTCGAGGCATGGGGAACTCTTTTCAAAGAGCCGCATAACCTTGCTGTGGCTCGAATCACGGCGGTCCTCTTTACAATTCGGCTCCGGACAGCCCCC
>DAOUXC010000312.1 GCA_030666795.1 Desulfobacteraceae bacterium | reverse complement strand
CCCATCCCATAACAACCTGAAATCACGAAGGCCTTCCGGCAGTCACTACGAAAAGACCGCTTCAACCTTCAACCTCGCAATCATCTGTTGCCTTGGGGTGTACTCATTAACCGGATGATCCACTAAAAAGGGCAGGCGGAGAAAAAGGAGGCGGGGAATGGGCAAAATGAGAGATGGAGCTTTTCCGTTATGCATGGCGACGCTGATTCTTATGGTCACGGCAGCCTGTGCTTCGGTTATTTCTCAACAGGTATTGGATGAAGTTGACGAAAGCCTCCGTTTTGTGGATATCCTGGCGGATCCGGATGCCTATCGCGGGAGGGGGGCGCTCCTGGGAGGTTACGTGATCGAAACACGGAACCTGCCCGAGAAGACGCTGATCCTGGTCCTTCAAAGCCCTCTGGGTTATAGAAAGGAGCCGGCCGTAGAGAGTTCCTCAAAGGGAAGATTTATTGTTTCCGTACCCGGTTTCATCGATCCGGCAATCTACCGGCCTGGGAGAAAGGTGACCGTTGCCGGTACGATTACAGGGAAGGATGTGCGTCCTTTGGGCGAAGTAGAGTACACCTATCCCGTTCTTACGAAAAAAGAGATCCATATATGGCCGGAGGAAAGATCCGCCCGGACGGAACCGAGGGTGCGTTTCGGTGTGGGTATAGGCATAGGTTTTTAGACATTATGATTATCAGATTTCTCGTCATGATAATATCAATTGGGTGCTTGAACGGCTGTGCCCATGTCATCTCAGGAGATGTCCTTGAAGAAGTAAACAGGGATATTCCCTTTGGTGAATTGCGTAAAAATCCCGGGGCCTATACGGGAAAGGTGATCATTTTGGGAGGCGTGATCGTCAAATCCGTAAACAGAAAAGACGGTACACTCCTGGAAATCTATCAGACAGAGCTTGAAGGCGAGGGAATGCCCATAAACCTGGATGTATCGGGCGGGCGTTTCCTGGCCCTTTACGAAGGCTTCCTGGATAGCGAGATATACCGAGCCGGGCGAAAGGTGACCATTGCGGGGAGCGTGAGGGGTGAACAGGTTAAAAAACTGGGGCAGGTCGATTATCACTATCCTTATCTCATTATCAAGGAGATGCATCTCTGGGTGGAAGAGAAATGGTCCAGGTATGAACCGTATCCATACCCCTTATACCCCTGGGGTTTTTCGGATCCCTGGTGGCGATATCCGTGGCATCCGTTTTACGGGCCATACCGGAGTTATCCCTATTACCCGTTTTATTAAGAAGGCTGTTAATTGGTGTCTATCCGGAAATAAACAATTTCTGGATGGAGCTTTCAGTGGTCAGGGGTCAGCGGTCAGCGATCAGCCAAAAATTTGTTTTAATGTCCTTTGCTGAAAGCCGAAAGCTGATAGCTGATAGCGCGAATCCAAAAACGTTAGTTTCCGGATGAGCACTAATTGAGTTATTTCGGGTTGACAGTGTCTCTCTTTAAGTTATCATGGTTTTTCTTGAGGACAAGAAGCGCGTATCCCGATTCAGAGAAACAGATATTGAAGGCTGCCCGAGGGGGAACTGGAATGAGGGTCGAAAAATGCGGTAAGTTTTTTTGGCGTCCGTGTCTTTTTTGTGCGTTCTTTATTATTGCATTGTTTTTTGATTTACCGGTCTCTATGGCGGAAGACGGTAATCAAATGAAACCGGAAAAGGGAGCGGGAATTGCTACAACGACCTCATCCGAAAAAGGCGGGGAAAAGGAGGCGGGTATGACGGATAAGGATAAACTGACCGAGGAGCAGGGCAAATATCTTGTTGCTTTGGCACGAAGGACCATTGAATGTGCCTTTTCTGATCAAAAGGATTCAGAAAAAGCGGATGAAGATACGCCGTCCATATATGATGAGAAGCGCGGCACGTTTGTCACTCTGACCGTCGGTGGAAATTTGAGGGGCTGTATAGGTCACATCATTCCGCAGGAATCATTGATCGAAGGGATCAAAATCAATGCCATCAACGCCGCATTCCGGGACCCCCGGTTCCGGCGTCTTACAGAAGAGGAACTGGAAAAGATCCACGTGGAGATCAGCATCCTGACGGAGCCCAAACCACTTTCATATTCCGACGGGAATGATCTTTTGAAAAAGCTGCGGATTGATGTAGACGGCGTCATTATAAAGAAGGGCCATCGTCAGGCAACTTTTCTTCCACAGGTATGGGAGCAGTTGCCGCGTAAAGAGGATTTTCTGTCCCATCTCTGTCTCAAGGCAGGCCTGTCCGGCGATGCATGGAAGATGGGAGACCTGGAAGTCTCAATTTATCATGTGCAGGCGTTTGAGGAATAAATTCGTTTTGCGGTTTTATGCAGCTCACATGTCATGACTTGTTGATAAATGACAGATGATAAATGATAGACGCTTGATCATATGGTCCATTATCGGTACGGGTATCTCCTCCGTTACCACACAACTGCTCACCATCAGGGAATTTCTATCCCAGTTTCATGGAAATGAGGTCACCATTTCTTTGGTCCTTTTCTGCTGGCTGTTATTGACCGGTCTTGGCACCCTTGCCGCAAAGGGTGTCAGGCGTCCTTCCTTTGGGTTCTATACCCTGCTTATCCTGATCATCGCCATGGCCCCCCTTGTCCAGATGCTGATTATAAGGGGCTCCAGAGAAATTCTTTTCACACACGGTACTTCCCCCGGATTTTATCCCATTTTTTTCTATATCATGGTAACCATTGCGCCTTATTGTCTGCTTACCGGCTTTATTCTTCCTTATGCCCTCAAAGTCCTTCATGACGCACATCATGATTTTACCAGCGGAGATCTCTATCTCACTGACAGTATCGGAGATATTACCGGAGGAGTGGTTTTCAGTTTTATCCTTGTCTACTGGCTCAGGCCTTTTGCTACAATCGCCGTAACTTCAGGCCTTTTGATTGTTGTAGCGCTCGTTCTACTGCGTAAGTCCGGAAGACGTCTTGCTTTTGTAACGGCCCTGGTCCTTTGTTCCGTCTTCTACTACTATTCCACTAACACTCTTTTTGAAAAAAGCACCCTTTTTACCCAATACGGGGATGTGGTGCGTTATGTCGAGTCTCCTTACGGAAGGATTGTTATTTCCGAGGAAGCTAACCAGCATACCATCTGGGAATCCGGCGTGCCACTCTATTCGGGTTCGAATATTATTTCCAGCGAGGAAAAAATCCATTACCCTTTATGCCAGCTAGACCGGGTCGAAAATGTACTCCTGGTGTCAGGGGGCCTGGGTGAAACCATGCCTGAAGTGGCTAAGTACGGCCCGGCACACGTGGATTATGTGGAGTTAGATCCATATTTAACGGGCGCGGCCCTATCCGAAGGCATTATCAAAAGGGCCCCATCCCTCGAGATAAAGAACACCGACGGGAGGCGTTATGTTAAGACCACCCGGAGAAGGTACGACGCCATTATTATTGATCTTCCCGATCCCGACACCTTCCAGACAAACCGTTTTTTTACCAGTGAATTTTTCACTCTCGCCAAGAAAATCCTTAAAAAAGAGGGTATCCTTTCCATGGGTATCGAGTATTCTCCGAATTATATAAGCGATATCAGGCAAAAGAAGCTCTCTACCCTTTATAATACGGCGAGATTACATTTCAAAAACGTGATGATCCTGCCGGGTGAGGAGGCCTATTTTCTCATGAGGGACGGGGAATTATGGACGGACATCCCTGCAAGGCTAAAACTGAAATCTATTCGGACATCATATGTTGCAGGCTTTTTTTATGGGAATGTTACTGAGGAAAGGATCAAAAAATTAGAAAATATCTTAGACAGGAATGAATATGCGAATACCGATTTTGAGCCGCGGCTCATGAACATCGTTTTTCAGGAATGGTTCATGAAGCACGGCACCTCCCCCAAATATTTCCTTCTTGTTGTGCTTGTTCTCACCGGTATTTATCTCATATTCATGAAGAGGGAAGAATATATCCTCTTTTCAACCGGACTGGCCACAATGGGGGTGGAAATGCTCGTCATATTTGCTTTCCAGGTGATCTATGGTTATATTTATCTGAAGATAGGGGCAATCGTTACGGCCTTTCTTTTGGGGCTGCTACCCGGGGCGCTCATGGGTAACTTCTCAAGGAGCAAGGATGCTCGAAAACTCATTGTGTCAGAGATGTTCCTTTTAATTTTGCTGATCATTTTTTTTATATGGGTTTCCTATTTTAAAAGTGAGCTTCACCCCATGTACTTTTTGGCATATTGTTTTTTGTTTTCCTTGCTCTGTGGATTTCAGTTTCCGGTCGCAGCAGGAATCATAGGCGAAAGGAGCAGTCCCGCTGCAGGCTGTCTGGCTGCTGATCTATGCGGTGCATCGGTCGGAACACTTGTCACGGGAACAATCCTGATACCATTATGGGGTATCCAGGTTGCGGTTATTTTTTT
>DAOUXC010000227.1 GCA_030666795.1 Desulfobacteraceae bacterium | reverse complement strand
ACAGGCTTATTTTTTTATCCGGTGTCCTCAGTTTTTTCAGGTTTTCGTCCGGCTCCAGCCTGCCTATCATAATCCCTTCCGGATGGTCCATAAGCCCCTGAAAAAGGGAATCACCCAAAAAGGGTGTCACCTCATAGCCGGCCCTTGAAAGATCATCCGCGGCGTGTCGGGGATACATGGCGAGCAGACCCCAGACCGCGGCCAAATGGGCCGATTTCACGCTTTTGCCTAAGGTCTTTGCCGCAATAAAAGGTAACAACCTGGCGGCCTTCTTATCCTGACTTACCCACTCAAATAGTTCCGATGCAAAGCCCTTCCGATCCCCGTAGGCGGCCTGAAACAGGGATTCGGGTATCTCCGGCAGGAGCCCCAATGCTTCGGCTAACCGGGTAAAGATATCTCCCTCCTCTAAAGGCTCTCCACGTGCCTCACAATGAGGGTGACGGAGTTGAAAGTATGTTTCGGGAAAGGTGAGGTTAAAGAAGGTGGTGTCCCATTTTTCAAAGGCCGATCTGGCAGGGAGCACATAATGACCCAAACGCGCCGTTTCAGTCATGGCAATTTCAATGGTTACCAAAAGGTCCAGCTCCTTAAATGCCTCCTCGTAGGCAAGCGTGTCTGCGTAAGAACGCAGGGGGTTCGCCCCGCTGACGAACATGGCCCTCAGACGATCATTTTTTTGGGACAGGATCTCTTCCGGAATAACATTGGGAGGGAAATACCCCATAATGGCGGGGATGCCGGTATTCACCGTTCGCCAGGTTTTCTCATTCCGCTCGTCCGAATGGGGCCCCAGCGGCATCAAATGCCCGTTGAATACATTACCGCCCGGCGTACCGATACGGCCGCAAACCGCCATTAGAATCATTTCGAGATAGGAATTCATTGTACTCTGCCGGTCCATGAGCAACCCCAAGTCCGTCCTCATGGCCGTTGGCCGTGTGGCGTATATGCGGGCCACCTCCTTGACCTTGTCATAATCCACACCACATACCTCAAGGGCCGATGCCACATCAAAATTCTTAAACCAGGGCGCTATCCGGTCAAAACCCTGGCAGTAATCGCTGATATAGGCCTTGTCTTCCCAGCCTTCCTGGACAATGATGGCGATCATTGATTTCAGGAACAGGGCGGCAGTGCCGATCCGTATTTGCAGGTGTATATTCGCCTGTCTGGCCGTCTCACTCAACAGGGGATCTATAACGATCAGTTTTTTGTCCGGGTCTTTGGCAAACTCATTGATCCGTTTCCGTGCCCGGTTGACCCCGGCATTGCTCACATAACCGTTCCATCCCATTGCCAGAAAATTTTCAGCCCTGTCTAAGTCCGGTATCAAATGCAGGTTCTGGCGGCCATAGGCCCGGCCGTTTATCCAGAAAAGCCCGGTCAATTCCTGACCCAGGGCCGAGTAATGATACTGGGAACCAAGGGCCATTAAAAGAGTTCGGCCAAAACCCGCTTCCATGTGGCAACCCTGACCCCCGCCGCCCACGTAGGCCAGTGCCCGAGGGCCGTGTTTACTTAAGACTTGTTTCAGCTTTTCGGCGATTTCGGATATGGCCTGTTCCCAGGATATCTTCACGAATTGATCCCCTTCCCGCTTCAAGGGATGGGTTAAACGTTCTTTGTGATCCTGGTAATGGGCAATTTTCATTCCTTTTCTGCAGACATAACCCTTTGTCCTGGGATGTTCCCTGTCCGGCCGGACCTTTGTGATCCGGTGTCCTTCTGTCTGTATTTCAAGACCGCAGTTATGATAACACAGCGCGCAAAATGTCTTTTTCCATTCCGGCATGGGTCTCCTCCATTAAAAACCAAGATCCGGCCTCCAGCCTACAGGCCTAAGGCCCGGAGAGAGTAATAGATTATTTAAAATCCCAAAGAACAAATCACAAATAACAAATCACAAATAACAAACAAATAACAATGACCGAAATTCAAAATTCCAAACCGGCTTTGGTTCTTGGTATTTAAATTTGAGATTCTTGCCTGTCGAAGCGAAGCGTAGATCACTCCATCGGGGCCTTTGGCATGATGTTTGTAATTTGTTTATTGAAGTTTGAAATTTTTATCCAGGATAAGCGAACCCTCCGTTTGGGATAACCAGTTTTGGTCATTGGTATTTATAATTTGGAATTTATTTGCTATTTGGTGCTTGTAATTTGGAATTTTTTGTCATTTGGTGCTTTGAGTCTTGGCCGTTTTTCCGCTATTTCGACTTGCCGGCACTCCATCGCTCCATGACCCCGACACCCCTGCTTCCTTTATCATGGAAAAGAAATCTCCCCTAAGGCCATACGGACAAGCTGGGTTATGAAAATAGGCTTCATACCCTTCTCACCCGCGGGTTTGGCAAGGCCACCCATGCAGAGGGGGCATAAAAACACCATTGCCACGGCGCCGGTTTCAACAGCGTCCTTTATATTTGCCTCAACCATGGGTTTGATTCTCTCAGGGTCAATACGTGAGAACAGGGAACCGCAGCACTGGGCCGATTCCCGGTCATACTTCCTGTCCACCCTTTCCACACCGATCAGTTCAAACATCTCATCCAGAATAGGCTCGATCTCTCCCGAATACCTGGAGGCACACGGTCTCTGATAGGCTATCTTACGGTTAAGGGGAGTGATTCTGTCAGGGTTCGCTTTGAGATAGTCCCTCATATACTCGACAATGTGAATGGCCTTGAAAGGAACCTCAATGCCATACTCGGGCATTTTTGACATCATTGAATGACAGTCCGCGTGTATGAATACGATCTCTTTTGCGCCGATAGCGGCAAGCGTGTCTATGAAGCCCTGGGCGTGTTCCCTCAGCGGACTCTCCATACCGATGTGCACATAACCCAGATAACAGAAATAGTCGCCTCCCTTGGCAACGGTCATGCCCTCAAACATCTGCCCGCCGACGGCATCACCCGGCATGGCGGGCTCCATGACACAGAGAGAAAGAGCGGGTCTGGAATCCTCGCCCCTTATCAGGGCCGAGGGCATTGTCCCACCGGCATCCATAAATCGTCGCATCTTTTCGGGTATGGGCAGTGAATTGTGAACCTCCTGTAGCCTGTTTATAAGGTCAAAAGGGTCGGCACCCGTAGGGCAGTATTCATTGCACGCACAGCAGGTGATACATTCCTTGAGAATATCCGCGGGCTTATCTTCCATAAGTTTCTTAATCTGCCGAACGGCCTTTTCCTTATCATAGTCCACATACTGGCAGCGCTCCAGGCATTCCCCGCAAAGATCACACTTTTCCGCATCCCACATAATCATAACCTCCTTATTATTTAATTAAGCAGCGAATGAATTTTGAACAAGCAATTTTGAGTAATAAAGTTCTGCAACTGTTAACGGAGTATTTGAAATCCCAAACTGCAAGCACCAAATACCAAATAAATTCAAAATCCCAATAAACAAAATACAAACAAATCTCAAATTCTAAAGACCAATAACCAAAGCCGGTTTGCAATTTTGAATTTCGGTCATTGTTATTTATTTGTTACTTGGGATTTGTTATTTGGTATTTCCACTAACTCATCTAATCCACAAACGGATACAAAATTTACTAATTTTTCAGACAGTTATTGCGAAATTAACAATCCTCCATGTGCTTACGCCATAACTGGTAGCGACGCACCATTGAGTAAGTGGTCATTGCACGTTCGGCTGTCTCGAAAAACGGCACCCCTGCCTGGCAAAATGTCCGGGCGAATCCCGGCTCGAATCCGGGAATACTCACCATGACAAAGGGTTTCTGAAAGTCCTCACGGGCCCGGATCATGGATTCCGTGTATAACAGATTGGTCTCCGGTGTCAGGCCGATTCCCACGACTACCACTGCGTCCACGCCTGGATCGGCGGCAATGGTTCGGGCGCTTTGAATATAAATATCCATGTCCAGGGATGCGGTGAGACCCACATCAACGGGGTTCCTCAGGCTCGTTCCTGTGGGCGGGACTATCCCGGCGAGAGAGGACCGGGTCTTGGATGAGAGTTCCGCCATCCTGAGCCCCGCGCTTCCGCAGGCCTCGGCCGCGGAAACGGCAAGTCCGCCGGGCCCTGAGATAATGGCCATTCGGTCGCCCAGGCGGGACGTCAAAAGGGCGAAGCCCATCATGGCGTCCACCCATGCCTCAAAGCCGACAACAGGAACGGCCCCTCCCTGTCGGACGACGCCCTCCCATATATCCCCTGAACCCGATAAGGCACCGGTGTGAGAGGCCGCGGCCCTGCCGCCCTCCCGGGTCATGCCCAACTTCCATAGAATCACCGGTTTTGTAAGAGAGGCATTCCGGAGGGCCTTAAAGAAAAGGGGGCCGTTTTTGATCCCCTCCAGATAGGCCCCGATAAGACGTGTCTCAGGATCCCTTCCCAGGTACATGAGGAAATCGGCACTCGTGAGATCACATTCATTACCAAGACTCACAACCTTGCTGAAACGGATCCCTTTTTGAGAGGCCATACGCCCCAAAATATTGGTCAGGGAGCCACTGTGGGAGATGATACCAACGGGTCCCGGTTCCTTGGAAAGCTGAGGAAAAAAAGAAAGACCGGTCTTTGGACAGTAAAGACCCATGCAGTTAGGTCCGATAAGACGCATTCCGGAAGAGCGTGCCACATCCACAAGCTCCTCTTCCAATGCCCTTCCCTCATCCGTACCGGTCTCCTTGTACCCTGCCGTGAAGAGGACGGCCCCCTTAACCCCTTTGGCGGCGCATTGCCGAATAACGGAAAGGGCACCATTATGCGGGACCAACACAATAGCCAGGTCTACCGGACCGGGGATGGCCGACACACTGGGATAGGCACGCAGCCCATCGATCTCTTCGGCCCGGGGATGAACAGGATAGATGGGACCGGGAAAACCCATATCCAGCAGGGCCAAAAGGAACAGCTTGCCGGTCTTCATGCCCCTGGGCACCCCTACAACCGCAACAGATTCCGGGTGAAACAGGGCTTCTAATTGCTCCGTTAACTCCGTGACTTCACTGTCAACACTTTCGGCTTTTTGGAAACCCGGAGGATCGTTTTTGAAAACTAAATTATCAATTTTCATCGTAACTGCTCAGGTTCAACGTTCAGAGGTTCAGGGTTCAAGGTTAGACTGATGAAAGACAGGTTCGATTCAAAACTAAAAGCATGGTTCATCCAGTTCTTGCAGAACACCAACTGCTATTGCACACAAATCCTGAGCGAATTCTTTGTTGCGGAGGAGATATGAAGAAAATAGCAAAGCGATTAACCGTGAACTGTGAACCGTGAACCTGACAACCGGAGTAGTTATGTTTCATCAAAAGAAAAATTTTCCATACTCTTCATTACCCTGTAAATTTCTAAAGGGGTCTTGACATTCTTGAGTTCCTTAATGCCTATTGATTCACAAGCGCAGGAATTCCGAATGCATCTATATGTTTCAGGTCCCACGTAAAGCTTGGTCCCACTTGACAGTCCACCAATTCGGGCGGCCAAAACAGTGACGAGCCCCGATGCAGTATAGGTCCAGCGCTCCCCGGTGAGTGTCTTCATTTTAGTGGAACCTACCCATGCCTCGCCGGAGTTGATTCCCAAGTGAAGATCAACCCTGCCCCACGGATAAGAGAACTCTTCATTTAACCTTCTGTTTTCTAAAACTATTTCCAGGCCGGCGGCCACGGCTTTCTTAGCATGGCTTTCTAAATCAGCGCCCTGGAAAATAACCATCAAACCATCACCGGAGGTCTCGTTTACTTCTCCGCAATGCCTGTATATGCATTCAAGGTACCTGGAAAAATGACACTCCACCATATCATTGACCACCCTCTGATCAAAACCCTCGGTTATCCCGGAAAAATCCTGGATATCAATGAATAATATGGTCACTTTCATGGGAACCTTTTCAAAAGTCAGCCGGTCAGGGTCGTGCTCTACCATCTTGGCAACAGAACCGGGTACAAATTTGGTCAACTGGCTCTTGACCCTTTCAAGTGTTTCGATGCGTATGAGTGTTGTCTTCAACTCTTCCGAATAGTTTTTCACATCTTCATAAAGTTTCGAGTTTTCCAGTGCTATTGCCACATAGTAAGACAGGGATACGAGCAACTCTGTATCCTCATCCGTAAAATCACCCGATATCTTATTAAGGGTCTGAAGGGAACCTATACACTGTCCTTTCCGGTTAAAAAGGGGAACGCACAAGATATTTTTAGTTCGAAAACCTGATTTTTTGTCAACCTCCGAATAAAAACGCGGATCATTATAAGCATCATTAATGATCAATGGCATATT
>DAOUXC010000293.1 GCA_030666795.1 Desulfobacteraceae bacterium | reverse complement strand
GGGCAAAAGTCAAGATTGCGACCGGCGAATACAACCGGATGATCGATAAGAAGATCGCGGAGATAAAAAAGGCCTGCGGCCTTGAATGATGCTTAAGAGATGCAAATCAGCCGTCTATTGGAGGGTTGGGTGCCTTCGATGAGGGAACAAAGGCCCATAGGCAGGATTATTCAAATTTATTTTTAAAGAGAGGGGGATTGCAATTATGAAAACAAAGCTTTCTGTTTTTTTTATTGTATTGAGTCTGGTCGCCATTCTGGCCATGGGGGCCATAACGACTGTAAACGCCCAAGGGGTTGAGGTGGGTGAAGGGGTGGCCATAACTGCCGAGGTCGTGGCCATTGACAGGGTGGACCGTACCTTAGCGCTTCTCGGGCCCGGCGGGAATGTGGTTGCCCTGGAGGTGAGCCACGCGGCAAGGAATTTTGACCAGATCAGGGTCGGGGATAAGGTGAAGATTCAGTATTACGAGGCTGTAGCGCTTTATATAGGAAAACCCGGGACGCAGCCGGAAGCGGATGCGGGATTGGTCGTGGCAAGGGCGAAAAAGGGGGGAAAGCCGGCCGGGGTTGCGGTCGAGGCCGTAGATGTGGCCGCCGAGGTACAGACCATTGACCGGAAAAAGCGCACCGTGACCCTCAAAGGTCCTGATGGAAAACTGGTAACCACAAAGGTCGATAAATCGGTCAAGGCCTTCGACACACTGAAAAAAGGTGATTCGATACACGCCCGTTACACGGAAGCAATCGCGATTTCAGTGGAAACGTACTGAAAAGGATGGCTCTGAGGCTGGAAAAGGGATGGAGTTCAGAAAGGAGGTTCGTGATGCATAAAATTGTACCTGTTTTACAATTGGTGCTCCTTTTTATGGCAATTGGTCTGCTTTCACTGCCGGAGATCTGTGTTGCGCAGTCTCCCTCGGATTGCCAGGCATATGCCAAGCGCGTGGAAATGGATTCGGGCAGTATGCTGGGAGGAGCGGCAAGGGGCGCGGCCCGAGGGGCTATATTCGGGGGCATTGTCGGTCACAGCAAAGGAGCAAAGCGCGGGGCCGCCTTAGGGGCCGCCGTAGGGGGTGTTCGAAGGGGAGCCTCCCGCAGTGCGACATACAAACGTGCCTATGACGACTGTATGGCGGGGAGGGTCAGGTGGTAGAGGACGGATGGCAGATGGCAGAAGACAGATGACAGACGGATGGCACCCAAGTGAAATAGAAAAACAAAAGCATTTCACGGGGTAAATAAGTCAGAATTGAGAAGTAAAAAGTCAGGAGACGAAAGGGAGGATGTCATGTCAAAAACTAAGTATATCTTAAGGTCAATTGTCATTGCGGTTGCGCTTTGTGTGGTTTTGTCAAGCGTTTCTTTGGCCCAGGACAAGGGGCCCAAAGACCTGAACGGATACACCTGCAAAGATATTATGCGCATGTCGGGAGAGCATCGCAGTATCGCGATCGCATTCCTTCACGGGTATTTTTTGGGGAAAAAGGGGTCTACCGCATTTGATACACAGAAAATGGCCGAAGCAACGGATCGGTTCATCGAGTATTCCCTGGATAATCCCGAGGCCAAAGCCCTGGATGCCATGGGCAAGTTCGTGAAATAAAAAATCCCCCGTATTTACCCCCTTTCGGGGGATGACGTCACTCAGCAAGCAGGGTAAATATGAAGACAAAGGCATAAAAAATGGTCGAAGCTTTCTAATACCTAAAAGCCAATAAAATCGGAAAGGAGAAAAATCATGAAATCTTTAACTAAGTTAATTAAAGGGCTAATGATTATAGGGCTGTGTTGTGCATTTTTGACAGGTTCCTCAGCGCTTTATGCAGGGAAAAAGGGAATAAAGGTCGGTACCCTTGTTGTCAAGGCCCTCCCTGAAACAGGGCATAATCTTATTATACGTTCATCTGTTGATGTCACAGCCGTTTTTACGGGTCCGGAGGGCAAAAAGGAACAGTACATCGGTGAAATGGGTTACAAGCTTGGAATCGATCTCAGCCACAAGACCAATGAAGAACTTCACTATGCCGTAATTTGTGCCGCGTCCGATTACAGGACCGGGTCCTATGCCCTGCAGGGGAAATACTTCGGGCAAAAGGCCTCTGTTTCACTTGGTGTCGGCGCAGGGGCGCAGGTACTTTTGGGTGGCTTCCAAAAAGGTTTTACCCTTCAGCCTTTATCCTTAGAGGTGAACAAGGGAGAGGGTGTGAGTGCTGGATTGGGTTATCTCTATTTGCAGAGATCTCATGAACATTAGATTTTCAAAATGGGCTTCTGTACATGGCATTTTCACGGGACATGCGAAGCAGCCTTTTAATGGAAAAAAGACATTGAACGAAGGGAGGTCATCATCATGCCTTACCGCTTACTTAATAGACTGAAACGCTGGGAAAAGAGTTTTTTCTTCCCTGTAATTGTTGTGTTCGTGCTCGTGACATTCACGCCACCGGTATGCTCAGGAGAAAATCCAGATAAGAAAGGCGAGTGGGAATTTCAGGTTGCACCGTACATGTGGGCCTTGTCCCTGGACGGCGATATTACGGTAAAGGGACAAAAATCGGATCTGGATGTAGACTTCAGTGATATCTGGGACCAGCTCAATATCGCCGGAATGTTGGCGTTTGAAGGGCGCAAGGGAAACTGGGGCTTTTTTGGTGATGCGATCTATGCCGATCTCGGAGACGAAACAAAAGTTGACGGTATTCGAATAGATCCGGATATTGAACTCATGATGATTACCCTTGGCGGATTTTACCGGCTGGGCACCTGGGACGCTTCAAATGCGCCGGGTGGGAAGGCTCCAACGGTGACTGTGGACGCCCTGGTGGGCGGTCGTTACACTTATCTCGATATTGAGCTCGACATCAAAGGTCCTTTTGGGAAGCTTGACCCGCAAGGCGACCAGGACTGGTTTGATCCGTTTGTGGGGATTCGAACCATCTGGGATTTTTCCGAACGATGGTCCCTTTCTCTGGATGGGGGTGTGGGCGGCTTTGGTGTGGGTTCCGATTTCGCCTGGCACGCCTGCGGCGTGATCGGCTATCGGTTCAGCCTGTTCGGAAAAAATAACGCCCGGGTCGTCGCGGGCTACAGGGCCCTTTCCATGGACTACACAAACGGCAGAGGAAACAAAAAATTCGAGTGGGACGTCACCATGCACGGGCCGATTATAGGGCTTGTTATTCAATTTTAAGCGGATTCATAGGTCACTCAATGAAGCGCCTCAAAGTTCCGTCGAGGCGGGATGAAATACCCGGAGAGAACAATGTGCATCAGAGAAATACCGCGAAGAGCCTCATTTTATCCTGCAATACGTGTCCTCGTGTCAACGGCGATTCTCCTATTCATAGGCTGTGCGCCCACTCTGTCAACGCATGCGCCGGATGTTCAACCTGCTGACATGAAAACAGTAGCAAATTGTAAATACCTCGGGGAGGTAAGCGGATGCGATAAAGAAAAATATACAGCGGATCGTCGAACCGCAGGGGAATATTCCGAAATACAGTTTCAGAATGCCAGATATGAAGCCCTGCTAAAAGCGGCCTCACTTGGTTCAACCCACATTGTATGGACCGGGCAGACCCAAGGCGACAGGCCCTGTGTTAGAGGCAAGGCCTATAAGTGCCTCGATTAGAGAGTAGAACTCAACGAGAGACAAAGGGATACCATGAATAGTCTATCATCTTCCGAAGTCGGCGCATCCACATTGCTCATTAACAGAGTGGCTGAAGACACTCTGCAACTCTCTTTGGCAGGGAACTGGCAGATGGGAGAAAAGACGCCGTCTGCCGATCCGATGAGGGAACAGGTAGAATCCGCAGGTTCTATAAAGCAGGTTGCCTTCAATACCGATTCGCTGACCGGATGGGACAGCTCCATTTTGACCTTTCTGGTTGAAGTCATGAAATTGTGTTCGGAAGCGGGAATCCCGATGAGCAAAAAGGGCCTGCCCAAAGGCGTCCGGCAACTGATTGACCTTGCCACTGCGGTGCCGAAAAAAGAGGATGCCCGCAAATCCGTCACCCGTGAACCTTTTCTCTCAAGGATCGGATCGGATGTTTTTCGTTTCGTAGCGTCGACCGGTGAGCTGATCTCCTTTATCGGCGAAGCCTTTGTGGCATTTATCAAACTGATCACCGGCAGGGCCCGTTTCCGCTCCAGTGATGTGGGGATTTTTCTCCAGGATACCGGTGCCCAGGCCGTACCCATTGTGTCGCTGATCAGTTTTCTGGTGGGTCTGATTCTGGCCTTTGTGGGCGTCATGCAACTGGAGCTCTTCGGCGCCCAGATTTATGTGGCCGATCTGGTTGGCATTGCCATGGTACGTGAGATGGGGGCTATCATGACCGGAATCATCATGGCCGGCCGCACCGGAGCGGCCTTTGCCGCACAGTTAGGGACCATGCAGGTCAACGAAGAGATCGATGCCCTTGAAACCTTAGCCATTCCTCCCATGGAATTTCTGGTATTGCCCCGCATGCTGGCATTGACCCTGATGATGCCCTTTCTGGTCCTTTATGCCGACCTGATGGGAATCCTCGGCGGCGCCCTGGTCGCAGTCGGACTTTACGACATCAGCCTGACCATTTATTTGGATCGAACCATAGCGGCGTTGGGGCTCAACCATCTGTTCATCGGTCTTTTTATGGGCGTTGTCTTCGGTATTCTGGTGGCCCTGTCGGGGTGCCTGCGGGGCATGCAGTGCGGACGAAGCGCCTCGGCTGTGGGCGATGCCGCTACCTCGGCCGTGGTTACGGGAATTGTCAGCATCATCCTGGCCACGGCAATTATAACGGTTTTGTGCAGTGTGCTGGGAAT
>DAOUXC010000141.1 GCA_030666795.1 Desulfobacteraceae bacterium | reverse complement strand
TTTTTACGAGCCCATCAAATTTGCATATTTGACAGGATCACCGCTTTTGTAGTATGTTCAGATATGGCAAATTCTCCCACGCCTGCACTATTTCGAACCCGAGGAGACCTAAGTATGGCAAAAATATTGATCGTGGACGATGAAGAGCATATTCGATACCTCTATTCTGAAGAACTCAGCGAAGCCGGGTATGAAGTGATTACGGCGGACAGCGGATATAAACTCCTGGAAAAAATAGAAGAGGAAAAGCCGGATCTGGTGGTACTGGATATTAAGATGGTCGATTACAACGGGCTGGACCTGTTACAGGATATTCGAAACAATTTTTATGATCTGCCTGTGGTGCTCTGTACGGCCTATGATACCTTTAAAGAAGATATGAAATCTATTGCCGCAGATTTCTACGTGATCAAGTCCTTTGATCTGACGGAGCTTAAGAATAAGATCACCATGGCCTTGGAAGCCGGCCGGGAGGTCAAGTAAGGTTTTCTTTATCAGGACTTTTAGTCCGCAAGCGCCTTCTAAGTTCTATAAATTCAACAAAACATATTTAAACACATCTGCCGGGTGCAGGGTCGGTACCGCCCATCCTATTTATGGTACTTTTCGCCCCTTATGATGGTAAAGGCGCGGTAGAGTTGTTCAAGAAGGATAAGGCGACTCATTTCATGGGTAAGGGTCAGCCGGGAGAGGGAAAAAATTTCATGGGACCGGTCCAGGATGGCTTTTGACAGGCCCAAAGGACCGCCTACAACAAATGTCAGGCGGTCATGGGTCAGTGACAATTTTTCAAGATGTGAGGCTAATTTTTTAGAACCATAGGCTTCTCCCGATCGCTCCAATGCTATGATGTAATCTCTGGGAACGAAGTTTTTGGCAATAGAATCGCCTTCAGCGTCCAGGATTTTAAAGATGGGCCTACCTTTTTTAATGCCCGTCGGTTTTACTTCCACCCATTCAGTCCGAGCGTACCTTTTGAGGCGTTTCATGTAAAAGGTCTCACCTTGCTTTAGAAAGTCGGATCTTGTGCGGTCAACGACTATTATTTTTATTTTCAGCATTACGAATCAGTTTTGATAATCTGGCAAAAAGTCGCTTCGCGCCTTTTCACTCGACGAGGAAGGCGTACCCCTCTCCCGCCATTTGAAGTGAATTCAAATGGTTTCACCCCTATCCTTCGCTAATCGGGATTGATGGACTTTTTACGAATGCATCAATTTTGTTCTGTTATGATTGATTTGACAAAGTTTTTTATGGCTAAGGTTATTTGAGACTGGGCAAGACGATAGTGGTAAGGGGACCTTCCGAAAGGATCAATAATATCATCAGTTTTTTGGTCCTCGGAAATGTACCGGCCCAGGCGTTTAAGCTTAACTCCTACGTCTGGCCACAGTTCTTTTAGCGCGGTTTTATGCTCTTTTTCCATGACCAGGATAAGGTCTGCCCAATCCACATCCTGTTTTGTAATCTGCCTGGCCTCATGATTTTTTGCAGTTATTCCCATTTTTAACAGGTATTTAATCATCCTACGGTCAGGTGGGCTTCCGGGGTATGCATAGAGACCCGCCGATGCGACCGAGATGCTGTCATCCTTAAGAATTTCGATTTCATTCCTGAGCAATGTTTCGGCCAAAAAGCTCCTGCTGATATTTCCACTGCATACAAATAGAATATTCATTTATTTCATTTCAAGTCCCAAAATTTTTGCTATTTCAAGGGTCATTTCACTTATAAAATCCTTCATATCCTTCCCCTGAAGGGGCTTTCCCGGTTCGGGGTATTTCCGTATTTTTTTAGGTTTGACCATGATGGGTGCGTTTTTTAATTCCGGTCTGGGTCGGACATTGAATTCCGGATCAAAGCTATTATTAAAATACATTTCCTGGAAAACGGCAAACTTGAGAATATGGGCTGTTGAGTCAAGGACCCCCACCTCCCCAGTCTGCACGTATCCGGCCTGTAAGGCCTTTTCCAACCCGGCTAATGATTCGCCTCCCTGTGTGCAGGCTATATTCCCGTTCCTGTTTGCCACAATCATGGCATCCATTATTTCCTGCTCAGTCACCTGGACCACAAATATCTTTTTTTCACCGGCCATGCGGTTGTATTCCCTGACCAGTTCAATTACGCGGGGCATGGATACGGGGTTTCCTATCATGGCTGCCTGGGCCACGCTCGACCGGACATCGACAGGTACAAAACTTCTTTTATCCGGGCTTTCTTCTAAATAATATCGGTAAACCGGGTCAGCGTGTTCCGACTGTACGCCTACAATTTTGGGGAGTCGTTCTATGACACCGGCGTTTAAGAATTTGAGAAAACCACTCATGACCGCTGTGATGTTGCCGGCGTTGCCGATGGGGACCACCACTGCCTTGTTTTGCACGTCATAATCAAAGTCCTGAGCGATTTCATAAGAAAAGGATTCCTGACCTAAAATGCGCCAACTGTTCTTGGAATTCAAAAGGGCCACGTTATAACGATCTGCTAAGGATTCCACGACCTTCATGCAGTCATCGAAAACCCCCGGTATTTCAAGTACCTTGGCCCCACTGCCCAGGGGTTGAGATAACTGCTGGGGCGTCACCTTTCCTTTCGGGAGTATGACCGCCGATTTCAGGAAGTCTTCAAGATATGACGCATAGAGGGCGGCTGACGCCGAAGTATCGCCTGTGGAGGCACATACGGAAAGGAGGTTTGACATTTGTTCCTTTTTAGCTAAGTAATTGATATAGCTCAGTGCGCAGGCCATACCCCTGTCTTTGAAAGAGGCGCTGGGATTGAGTCCGTCATTTTTAAAATAGAAATCAATGCCTATTTTTTCTTTCATACGTTCATTCGCTTCCACTAAGGGCGTGTGCCCTTCACCCAGATAGACAATCCGATCTAAGGGAATGATGGGCGCGATGAATTCATAATAACGGAAAATACCTTTAAGGGCCTTATGATTTAACATCCTGCGATAGTCAAAGATCTGTCTCCATGTTTCACCTGCCACGTCATTGATGGCCTTGACATTTTTGTCTTGAAGCAAAAGAACTCCACCGCACTCAGGACATGTGTAGAGTAGCCGGGTAATATCAAGTTCGTTATTGCATCCGAGGCATCTGTAAACCATCCGGCCACGAGGCTCGGGCATTATATTGGGACGAATGTATTCGGGAAAGTCATCTATTTTCAAGGTCTTTTCCTCGTGAGCTTTATTATGAAAAAATTTTTGTATCCGTTCATAAGGTTCAGGTTTAAAAACAACCAACGGAACCTTTTGAATCTTTTGAACATTTAAACCCTGAACCCGTTAACGCCTAAGATATTACAAACCCGTGGGAATTTCAATACAAACAGTAATTGACACGGGAATCACTTTTCATCTAAAACCCGTGTTATCTCTAACAGAGTAAAATTTTTCGTTTGGCATGAAGTTTTTAAATGATCACAGAACTTTTAAGGTCCTGGCTGTTTTCTGGATGTCTGCTATTTTCTGGCTGTCTTCAATACCGGACCTGCCATCTCCATCCCTTTTCAGTGCACAGGACAAACTTGCACATGTCCTCGTTTTTGGCGTCTTAGGGTTCCTTTTCAGCCGATCATTCAGACCCAGGGATGAGGACCTGCCCTTCACGCGGGTCCTGCTGGTTACCTTGATGGTGGCCGTATACGGAGGGTTTGACGAGACGCATCAACTGTTTGTGCCGGGTAGAGAGGCCAGCTTTGGAGACTTGGCAGCAGATACAGTGGGTGGTTTTCTTTCAGGCCTTTTCTTCTGGAAGAGATAGCCGGAATTATTTGCCGGCCAGTTATTTTTTTTGACATCTTAAACCAGTTCTGTAAGACTTAATCCTATGTTAATGATCCGAAAATTGGGTGCAGCAACACTGAGAAATTTGAGAATAATGGGGGTTATGGGCCTTTTTTTATTCAAGGGATTTTTTTACAGTGTCGTACCACCCGTCAAAATAACAAGAGTGCTCAAACAGGTTCACTTTATCGGCTTTCAATCCACCCTGGTAATCATGCTTACCGGATGTTTCGCGGGCATGGTCCTGGGTTTTCAGGGTTACAACAGCCTGCGCCAGTTCGGTTCGGATGCATTCTTAGGACCGGCGGTTGGCCTTGCCCTTATCAAGGAACTGGGACCCGTGTTTTCCGCTTTTGTGGTTACGGGAATGGCAGGCTCCGCCATTACCGCTGAAATCGGCATTATGCGAATAAGTGAACAGGTCGATGCGCTGGAACTCATGGGGCTCAACCCATATCGATACCTTGTGGTCCCGAATTTTTTGGCGATGATAGTCTGTATGCCTTTATTGACCGCCATTTTTGACGTCATCGGTATTTTCGGGGGATATCTGATCGGAGTAAAATTGTTAGGTGTAAGTGCCGGTGTCTATTTCGGAGAGATGGCCGCATATGTGGACATGGGGGATGTCATGGAGGGAATTTACAAATCTCTGAGCTTTGGTATCATAATTATCTGGGTTTGTTGTTTTAAGGGGTATTATACGGGAATATTTACCGGGTTCGGCGCTGAAGGTGTCAGTAAGGCGACCATTCAGGCGGTTGTCATGTCCTTCGTGTTGATCCTTGTGTGGGATTATTTTATGACCTCGGTGCTGTTTTAGGAAATGCCATGATCAGTATTGATGATCTCCATAAGTCATTTGACGGAAACGAAGTTTTGAGGGGCATCTCTTTAGAGATCAAAAAAGGAGAAGTGTTAGCTCTGATTGGGGGGAGCGGTTGTGGAAAGAGCGTTCTCCTGAAACATATAGCTGGGCTGATCAAGCCTGACAGCGGTCGCATTATGGTGGACGGCAAGGATATGAACATGCTCAAAGGCGGGGCATTGACCGATTTGAGGGAGCGGTTTGGCTTTCTCTTTCAGGGCGGGGCGCTGTTTGATTCCATGACCGTGTTCGAGAATGTTGCCTTCCCCCTGAAAGAAAAGACAAAATTGAGCAATCAACTCGTGCGGGAAAGGGTGTTCAGGGAGCTTGAGAATGTGGGCCTGTCCGGTTCGGAATACAAATATCCTTCTCAGATCAGCGGGGGAATGGTCAAACGCGCGGCCCTTGCCAGGTCCCTGGTTATGGATCCCGAGATTATGCTCTTTGATGAGCCCACAACCGGACTGGACCCGGTGATGGGGAGTGCTATCTTGAACCTTATAGATGCCTGTCACAAGAGGCTTTCGTTTACCGCAATCGTCGTGACCCACGAGATACCAGGGGTCTTTGATATTGTGGAAAGGGTTGCCATGATCCACGAAGGAATTATTTTAGCCGAGGGAACACCCGAAGAGTTCATGTCATTTACCGAGCCTGTGGTTCTGGCGTTTGTTGGCCGAGATTAATTGAAGTTTGACGAATGATTATTGACTATTGAAAAAGAAGCGGTTCTATCGCTTGGGCAGGCAAGCGAATGAACATCAATGGTTCATCACGCACGAAAGCAGGCATAAAAAGACAATAAAATCATAAATTTTCAATAAACCAGAGATAAATGAGCGCTCAGGTTATTAAAGCGACGGGTTGCCATTGAAAAAGTGATAATCATCAATCTTCAATCGACAATCGTCATTATTGCTGGCGGGGTATAACAAATGAAAAAATTTGATATTGAGTTAGCCGTTGGTTTGTTTATGGTTGCCGGGATAATCTGCTTGGGCTATTTGACCATTAAGCTGGGAAAGATGGAGGTCCTGGGTGATAAAGGATATGAGCTTCAAGCGGTTTTTGCCAACAGCGGCGGATTGAAAAACGGTTCTCCTGTTGTCATTGCAGGGGTAGAAGTTGGGCGCGTAAAGCATATAGCTCTGGATGATTATGAGGCCAAGGTTGTGATGAACCTTCCTTTGGATGTGAAAATCCAGGAGGACGCCATCGCTTCCATTAAGACCAAAGGATTAATCGGGGAGAAATTTGTTGAAATATCAGTCGGCGGGTCTGAGAGGATCCTCGAACCGGGGGATCTTATTCGAGAGACCGAGCCTGCTGTCGACCTTGAGCAGTTGATTTCAAATTATGTGTTTGGAAAATTGTAGGTTTAAACCCCGCCCCGGGGTGAGGGCAACCATTATGCTTAGCCAAAAAAGCTGGGATAAGAATCCCTCAGGCGACAAAGAAAAAGGCTTTGGAGCGAGGATATGACAATTTATTGTTGTCTATTCACTATTGACGGGTTGTAAAAATTAAGATAATCTAAAGTCTTTGAATCTTTGGGCCGATAATTCCTTCACATCCTGTGTAAAGCCTTAATGGGCAATCCTTGGCACTGGATCACCAAAAATAGTAAATCAAGCGCCGCAAAACAAGCGGATAGGGGGGCATGTTGTGTCAATAAATCTTTTCAGGGTAAGCCTTTTCTTTTTTTTGACTCTTGTCATGGCTCTCCCGTCATTAGCCGGACAACCTATGGAACAGATCAGGGAAACAACGGACAAAATCATTTCTATTGTAGGTGATCAGGCATTGAAATCCCCTGAAAAGGCTAAAGAGAGAAAGCGGTTGATCCGTCAGGCCGTGGATGAACGATTTGATTGGGAGGAGATGTCTCGCCGGAGTCTCGCAAGACACTGGAAACGAAGGACTGAAGATGAAAAAAAAGAATTCATATATTTTTTTGGAAAATTACTGGAACGTACATATCTTGAACAGGTGGAAAATTATTCAGGGGAAAAGGTGCTTTATTTAAATGAAACTGTCGACGGAAAGGGTTTTGGTGATGTCAGGATAAAAATCATTACCAAGCAGGAAACAGAGATTCCGGTCAGGTACAAAGTCAAAAAAAATGGAGATGGCTGGTACGTTTATGATATATCCGTTGAGGGTCGCAGCCTCATCAACAATTACCGAAAGCAGTTCCAGCGAATGTCTTACAAGAAGCTCATAAAGCAATTGAAGGCCAAGGTTGCCCAAGAGTGAAAAGCCGTTTATCTCAAACATATCAAGTTTGCAGTTGGTCAGAAAGGAGTCAATCAACGTGAGAAAGATCTTTGTGGCATTTGTTTGCTCTGCACTGTGGACAATCCAACCCGCCGTATCCTCTTTTGCCCAACCCCCCGAGTCTTTGTCCGAGCTTAAGGCCACCTCTATTGATGGGCAGACGAAAAGGTTCGGTCAATTTTACCTGGTTCCTGATGTAGATGTGGCATCTGATGGATTCGGAGGGTATTTTTACAGTTACAAGGACAAACGGGGAAATAAGACAACCACAAACAGTATAGATTCCCTTCCCAAGGGGCTCTTAATGGCCGGGAAGCCGGTTCAGGTTGCTTTTAATGACGCTGCCACAGAAGTGCCCGTGAGGGTTGCCGAGTCGCGAACCTCCCAACACGAGGTCTCTGAGCCTTCGGCTCATGACGAATCGGGGGAATTTGAAGGGGAAATCTACGATCCTATTGAACCGGTTAATCGGGCCTTCTTTTATTTCAATGACAAGCTGTACTTCTGGGTCCTTAAACCGATCGCTAAGGGTTATGGGAAAGTGTTTCCTGAACCATTGAGGGTCAGCGTGCGCAATTTTTTCCACAATATTTTCATGCCTGTTCGCGCGGTCAACTGTCTCCTACAGGGTAAAATCAAAGGCTTTGGGACAGAGATAACACGCTTTGTGGTGAATTCAACCATGGGCGTATGCGGGTTTGGTGATGCGGCAAAAACGGCTTTTGACATTGACAAGCGAGATGAGGATTTTGGCCAGACACTCGGTTTTTACGGCTTGGGGCCAGGAATATATATCAATTGGCCCTTATTAGGTCCATCCAATATTCGGGACACGGTCGGTATCGTGGGAGATGGATTTCTTAATCCCGTAAACTATGTGGAACCTTTCAAATACTCCCTTGCGATCAAGGGTTACGATCAGGTCAACAGAACTTCTCTCAGTCTCGGGCAGTATGAAGCCCTCAAAAAGGCCGCTTTTGATCCCTATATTTCACTTAGGGAGGCCTACTATGAAAATCGCTGTTACAAGATCAGGAAGTAATCAGTCATAACAAAGTATCCACCCCTTTGGGGGTGAATACTTTGTTAATAGTAAACCGTATTGTTTATACAACGTTAGGGTTAACCCGCATAAGGATAATAACTCTGGGCCACGTCCAGGCGTGCCAGATGGTTGCCGCCCAACCACAATTGGATAATTTTGCTGTCCCGCAGGTATTTCTCCACGTGATAATCACGAACATAGCCGTATGAACCCATAAGATCCATGGCCCTGTTGCAAACCATTTCCGTCACGTCACAGGCATGCGCCTTGGCCGCACTGGCCCTGGCCAGAAGGTAATCGTCGCCGGGACTGCCGAATTTCTTGCGGTTATTGAACATGGCCGCCACAGAGAGATAAAACATACGGGCCGATTCTATGCCAATGGCCATATCGGCAATTATGGATGCCTGCAGCGAATGGTTGCGTACCGGTTTTCCTCCATAAGACCTGGTTCCGGTGTATTCCGTCACAATTTCCAGCACGGCCTGGGCATTCCCTATTGCCATGGGTGCGCTCGTGAGCCTGCCCCAACTGACGTTAGTTCTGAATAGTTTCCAGTCAACCCCCGGTCCCGCTGCCCTGTATTCCTTGGG